>NZ_LVCT01000517.1:0-26514 GCF_001647205.1 Rhodococcus sp. EPR-134 | reverse complement strand
GGCGACCACGATGAATCCGTGGCTGGCGTAGTGGCGCAACAAGGAGGTGTACGCACCGGGGAGCACACCGGTCCCGTTCCCCCAGATCACAACAGGGTGCTTCTCGCCGCGCGCGCCGAGCTGGCGCGGGTAGTACAGAGTGTGCACCAGCCCGATCGAGACGTTCGGCGTGTACGGCCCTGCACTCGCCCAATCGTGCCCGACGCTCGGGATGCCGGGCGCATCGGCAGCCGCTGTTCCGGTTGCGCCCGTGAGTCCTAGCGTCGCGCACAACGCAACCGCCGCTGCAGCATTCACGAAATGTTTCAGAGACTTTCGCATGAAAGTCAACCTTTCGAAGTTGATCCGGAGTGACGTGTATTACATATTCACGGGAAGGCAACCCGTCGGCTTTGTTTCAGGAAACGGACTATCCCAGAAGTGTTGTGTCTGTGGACAAAATCATCGTTCTCGGTGGATGCCCGGGCGACGCGAATACCCAGAGCGCAAGGTCGAGATCGCCTCGGCCTACGGCTTCCGCGCGGATTGCTCGGCACACAGCCGTAGGAAATGTTCGACGATCTGCGTGTTCTGGCCGTCCCTTGCCACGGCTGCGATCTTCCGTGGTGGCAGTTCGAATATCTCGCCCACAGTGCACCCGCGTTCGGATGCTCGCTCGGCACTGGAGAGTTCGAGGATGACAGCACCGATCCCTTCGTACGCGAAATCCGCGAAGGCATCGCGGTGCTGTGACCTCATCACGAATGCGTGGTCGATTCGCGGTTCGATCGACCGCAGATGGCGATAGACATCGGAAGTTTCGAACCGTGGTGCGACAACCAAGCCGATGCGCATGAGATCTTCGCCGATGAATACCCCGTCCACCGGTGGCGGGGTACCGGGCGGGCAGACGAGCCGCAACTTGTGGTCCGGAAGGCGCACCGTGCGCGTCCCGGGAACACCGGTGGGCAGCGACTCCATTATTGCCACGTCAGCGGTGCCTGCCATGACCGGGTGAATCGCATCGGCCACGGACGACCCAGGCGGATCCGAGATGGTGATCCTCAGGTTCGGCACCTCCGTGCGCAGCGCTCCGAGCAGTACCGCTGCGGGATCGTCCGCAAGGCTCGCTGTCGTGGCAACACTGAGGTGGGGGACTGCTGACAGTAAGAACTCGCGCTCGACCACTAATCGGTCGAGCGCGGCCAGCGCTTCGCGTGCTGGATCGATGAGATTCCGTCCGCGCGCAGTCAGCGTCGCGCCGGTCCGGCCTCGATTGAAAAGCCGTCCTCCGACCCGTCTTTCGAGCCGCGCAATTGATTGAGAGACGCTCGATGTTCCCGTGAACTGATTTGCCGCTGCCGCCGTGATACTGCCGTGTTCGACGACGGCAAGGAAGTCTTGTAGCTGCCGCGGATCGATTCGCGGGGTGGCGGACTCTCCGAACTTGCTCATCCGGCGTTCCCCATTCCACCTTCGTCACGTAATCGGCTGGTCGTCTCGATAAACGCTTGTGCCGCAGGCGATGGCGTCGAACCGTGGAACATCCAGATATCACGAGTGAGCGGGGGCCGAGTACGACACAGCACCACACCTTCTCCGACTGTATCGGCGACAGATTCGGGAAGGAAAGCGACGCCGACTCCCGCGCGTACAAGTGGGATCATCGAAGCCACAGAGATAGTCTCCGCAACCACCGCCTCGTCCACAGTGCCTTCGCCCAGGCGTTCCGCCAACAGTCGCCGAGTGACATCGTCACGCGGGCTGGTGATCAATCCGATTCGCAACAGATCCGTCAACGCCGCTGCCCCCTCGCCTTCACTTCGTGCGGCCGGCACCAGTGCAACGATTTGTTGCCGGCCGAGAAGGATACGTTCAACGCCCTCGTCGAACACCTCGTCCACCCCGAGCCCAATATCAGCCTCACCCGATGGCACCACCGTTCCGATTCCGTCGGTGTCGTTGCTGAGCATCGTCACCGCAACGTTCGGAAACTTTCTTTTGAACGCACCCAGGGCCGTGGCCGCTGGATCACGCGCCAATGTTCGCGGACACACGACCGTCAGCCGACCCCGCTGCACGACGTTCAATGGATGCAAAGCGTGATCCAAATCCCGGTATGCCCGAAGTACTTGGGCCGCCGGACCTGTGAGATCGCGTCCAGCGTCGGTCAGGGTGACTCCCCGCGAGCCACGGCGGACGAGCGTCAGGCCGCACTCTTTCTCCATCCTGGCCAGAGCCTCCGAGATCGTCGGCTGGCTGACCCCCAGTCCGCGAGCCGCAGCGGAAATGCTGCCCCGATCAGCAAGGGCGAGAAAGTATTCCAGATGACGCCGGTCCATTCGGGGTTCCCTTCTCCTGGCAGTCCTCGCGCGCGCCCGATTTTGCGCCCGTCAGACATAGGGAAACCCTATGGCATACCTCTCGAATGTGGCGTAGACGGGAAGAAGAATCCCGTGATCTGCTTCACATATGAACGCAGTGAGCAACAACCCGGGGAGCTTCGACCAGAGGCACCCGTCTGCTTTTGTCGAGCACCTATCGCCGCCTGCGAGCACTACGGAGGAGGCGCCGAAATGACCGAAACCATCACCGCAAGTTCGCCATCCGGTGCTACGTCACCCCGTTCCGTGAGGCGGGCGCGCTCTGAGCCGAAGCCCGCTCGACAGCGTCGATCCGGTACGCGACTCATCATCGGGGTACGACTGGCCCAGGTCGCGCTGCTTCTGGTCCTACTCGGAGCGTGGCAGCTCGTCGCATCGCAAGGTTGGATCGAGCCAGTTCTGGCCAAAACGCCAGGCGAGGCCTGGGCCTACTTCACCGCAGCGGTGCAGTCGGGCGAGATTTCGTCGAACTTGCGTGCCACGATGACTGCCGTCGTGATCGCGTGGATCCTCGCTAGCGCAGTCGGGGTAGCGGTCGGACTCTCTCTCGGACTGCTTCCGACCCTCGAACGCATCATGAATCCGTTCCTGGATGCGGCGAATGCCATGCCACGTCTTGCGCTGGCGCCTCTGCTTATCGTCATCTTCGGGATCACGATGACGGCGAAGGTCGCTCTCGCGTTCACACTTGTCTTCTTCATCGTCTGCTCGAGTGCACGAGCCGGTGTGAAGTCGGTGGACGACGAATGGCTCCGACTATCCACTGTCCTGAATGCCAGTAAGACACAGGTGTTCTGGCACATCCTCCTCCCCGTCGCAACACCTGGCATTTTTGCCGGTCTTCGGTTGGGGCTGATCTATTCGCTACTTGGCGTTGTCGGTTCGGAACTGATCTCGTCACGAGACGGGCTGGGCCAGCTTGTGTCGATCTACTCGGCCCAGTTCCGGATGGAAGCGGTCTACGCGATCCTCATACTTCTCGCAATCGTCGCAGTCGTCCTCAACCAGGCCATGAACTTCGCCGAGCGCTACCTCCTTCGGTGGCAGCCGCCGGCTCGACGATGACAGGAATCATCATGGATACCAAAGTGATTACACCCGCAGTCCAACTCGACGGACTGACGATATCCTTCCCCTCGCCCGACGGGTCGGCGAAAACTGTGGTCGACAATCTCGACCTCACCATCCCTCGCGGACAGTTCGTCAGCCTGGTCGGCAGGAGCGGTTGCGGAAAGACCACTCTGCTCAACGCGCTCGCTGGATTGGTGGACGCGACGGAAGGCAAAACCGAAGTCCTCGGCACAACACCATTCGACGCTCGTTCCCGGATGGGCTTCATGATGGCCCGAGATGCGCTGTTCCCGTGGCGAACAGCGCAGAAGAACGTCGAGTACGGTCTCGAATTAAGGGGAGTACCCAAGGCGGAGAGACGAACTCAATCAGCGCGCTGGCTTGCGGCCGTTCAAATGTCCGAGGCGTCACAGCTGTGGACTTGGCAACTCTCCCAAGGGATGCGCCAGCGTGTCGCGTTGGCCCGAACGTGGGCACTGGATCCGGACATCTTGTTGATGGACGAACCCTTTGCCGCCCTCGATGCGCAAACCCGAGTCGAAGTACAGCGAGAATTCCTCGAGCTTTGGCAATCCCAGGTAGGCCGGACGGTCATCTTCGTAACCCACGACCTCGGCGAAGCCATCTGTCTCTCCGACCGCGTTCTGCTGCTCGGGGCCGGCCGAGTGATCGACGACGTCAGCATTGACATCGAACGCCCCCGCGAACTCGAAACCCTCACCGCCGAACCTCGATACATCGAAATCTTCAATCGGCTGCGTGGTCAGCTCGACCACTGATGTGCCCAGCCAACTCAGCTTGATTACTGATGTGCCCTGCCAACTCAGCTTGATTTCTGATGCGCCCAGCCATCAAGGAACAGGAATCCCATGAAACTTCGACCTTTTGTCGGCACAGTCATTGCAGCAGCCCTACTGCTTTCCGCGTGTGGAGGGGGAGGGCGTCCGAACGACGGTAGCGTCGCCATCGGGGTCTACCCTGCGAGTGCTTTGTCCCTGCCTGTCTACGTCGCTGTCCAACAAGGAATGTTCGACAAGGAAGGCCTCCACGTCGAGCTCATCGACGGAAAGAACGGGCCCGAACTCATCAGCGGTCTCATCGGCGGCACAACCGATCTCGCGGTCGGTGCACCCGGAACCGTCGTGCCGGCCATAGAGCAAGGGCAGAGTCTGCGGCCACTGTCCCCGTACGGGTCGATCGATCTTGCCATCGCCGTGACGAAAGACAGCGGCATCACCACCATCGAGGATTTGCCCGGCAAGCGGATCGCCATACCGTCACGTGGCGGCGCGGCCGAGCAATTCGTCAATCAGCTTCTCGCAGAACGAAACATCGACGCCTCCACGGTGCAATTCATCGCAGCGGCACCCACCGCGAGTCAGATACCACTCGCACGAAAGGGCGACATCGATGCCGCCGTTCTCACCGCTGCCAGCCAGGCCGTATTCGATGCTCAAGGAATACCGATGACGGCGATTACAGAAGTAGACCCGGTGGGCTCTGACGGCGTGAGTTCATACGGCCTGGGCACGGTGCTCGTCACGACAGCCACATTCGCTGAATCCGATGCTGCTGCCCCCGTGTGTGCGGCGCTCGAGGCCGCAGCAGGGTGGATAGCCGATCCTGCGAACGAGCAAGCAGGAGCTCAACTTCTCACCGAGCGAATGAATGTTCCTGCTGACAAAGCCAACCAGGTGTGGGCTTCGCAGAAGAGTCTCTGGCCTGTGCAGATTTCGGCCGACCGATGGACCCAGAACGTCAGATGGGTGAACAACCAGACCTCGGGCAAGTCCGACGCAGACGTTCCTTTCGACCCCCTCTGCTGACCAACGCCCCATACACAATCCAGTTCGTCTACCACGAAAGAGAAGAAACGATGACACAACTCGCTGACCAGTCAACACAATCCGAGTCCCAGCACGATCGCCGGCAGCTCACCGAGGCTTGGTCTGCAGTCACCGACAGCCTTGCGACATTCGGTTCGACCGCTGCCGCTACCGGATCGCCGCTGGACAGCGCCGAAGGTGTACGGCACGCACTTCGTCTGTTCGGATACCTCGCCGAGATGAACATCGAGCGCCAAGACGTACTCCGGCCTGAACTCTTCACTCTGATGTCACCGTTGCGAAAGTTCTGGGGAGACGGCATCGACGTCGACTACTGGACTGCGATGATCGACCCCAAAGAAACGTACCGAATTCACGGTAACCGTGGCACAGTGCCGTACGTCGCCGTCCTCGCCAATCGCGTCGGCGCGTCTGGGATCGACCGGGTCGCCGACAACATCGTCATCGACGACAAGGTGTGTGACGCGGACGGCAACTTCGAGATCTTCGTCGCACAAGAGCTGGAGGGGCGCAGCGGCATTCGGCTGGATGAGCGCTGCTTCGACGTAGTAGTGCGTGTGTATCACAAGACGCGTAAGGCGGAGATCGATCCTGTTCTCCACATCGAGCGCCTCGGTCCGCCGCCTGGTGCACGCCCCGATCTCGACACGGCGTGGCTGGTCCAGCGCCTGACGAAACTTGCGCGTGGCATGGACGTGAGCCTTCGACGCAGTCTTCAGCTCATCGAAACACTCAGTCAGTCTCCTAACGAGATTCGCGTGACCTCGGAGCAGCGAGGGTGGGGAGACTTCTACGGCACCAGCTCCAACCAATACGTTGCCGGCTGGTGGTCACTGAAAGATGCTACTGCCGTGGATATTACATTCACTCTCCCGGACTGCACCTACTTCGGAGTGATGCTGTACAACCACTGGTTCGAGTCCTTCGAGTACCGCGACCACACCGTCAATCTCAACGACGCGCACTTCGAGCGCAATGACGATGGAACCGTGACGATCCGAATCGGGGGAGTAGAAGGTGACAGAAATCGATTGAACCCCTGCAACCACACCGAAGGCATCTTGTTGGCGCGCTGCCTGGAGCCCGCTGAGGATGTCACTTCGCCTCATGTGGAGATCATTCGATGACCGACGAAGTAGACCTGCCGTTGGCAGGTGTCCGAGTAGTGGAGATCGGTCAACTGATCGCAATACCCAGCGCCGGGCAGCAGTTGTCCGATCTCGGCGCCGAGGTCATCAAGCTCGAGCCTCCAGGTGGTGAACCGGCCCGACAAATCGACGCCGACTACGCGCGCGGCATCTTCTACGGGTACAACCGTGGAAAGCGTTCAATCTGCCTCGACCTCAAAGACTCCGCCGATCTGCAGCGAGCTCGGGATCTGATCGCATCGAGTGACATCTTGCTGCACAATCTTCGCCCGGGAACCCTCGATCGATTGGGATTCTCCTCTGCCGAACTCCAACGCCTGCGACCGGAAATCATCGCCGTCTCGGTGAGCGGGTACGGGGCGGAAGGCCCGTCCGCCACCCGCGCGGGGCTCGACATCGCTGCGCAAGCAGAGAGCGGACTGATGTCGGTGACGGGTGAGGCGGATAGCCCGCCACAACGTGTGGGCGCACCGGTCATAGATCATGCAACGAGCTACGTTGTCGCTCAAGCGGTACTGGCAGCGCTACTGCGGCGCGAACGCACCGGCAAAGGATCGTCCGTCCGAGTTTCCCTGCTGGACGTCGCAATCCACTTGCAGACCGCCAACTGGATCGAGTGGCAGGTATCCGGAAAGCCCATGAGTCGCAAAGGGAACGGACAACCAAGCGTCGCACCGGCAGCAGACGTCTTTCGCGCCGCCGACGGCGAGCTGGTGATCAGCGGATACCAACCGCGCGCATGGATCGAACTGTGCAAGGCGATCGACCTACCCGAGTTGGCCGACGACCCGAGGTTCACCACCAACGCGCTGCGCGTGGAAAACCGTGTTGACCTCGTCGCCACGATCGAGAAGCAGCTGTGCCACCGTAGCGCCGCGGAAGCGGTTGAGCATCTCACTGCGGCCGGAGTGGTTGCCGCACTTGTGCGTGACTACGACCAGGTGATCCGCGCCGACGACGTGGTTGCGAACCGTACCTTCATCCCCGGCACCAACGAACGTGGCGAACAATACTTGACGCCTGCCATGCCCTATCGCGCCGAACCTCCGATGGCACGAACTGAACTTTCACAGGTTCCGGCCTTGAACGAGTGGACAACATCGACGCGCTGAATGCGCCGTTCGGGTCGAAATTGACTTTGCACCAACGTAACTGACAAACAGATAGCCATGCACCATCGAGGAGATGTCCAGTGCTGACCACCGCATTTACCGAGACGTTCGGAGTTCGCCACCCAATCGTGCAGGGCGGCATGCAATGGGTGGGGAGAGCAGAACTCGTAGCGGCAGTTGCAAACGCCGGCGCGCTCGGCATGCTCACTGCCCTGACACAGCCGACACCTGACGATCTTGCCCGAGAAGTATCCCGAACGCGCGAGCTCACCGATCAACCTTTCGGGGTCAACCTCACAATCCTCCCGACGATCACACCTCCGCCCTACGATGAGTATCGCAACGTGATCATCGACTGCGGAGTGAAAGTCGTCGAGACAGCTGGATCGTCTCCCGCGCCCCATCTGCCGCACTTTCACGGCGCAGGCATCAAGGTTCTCCACAAGTGCACCAGCGTCCGCCACGCGGTCAAAGCCCAGGCCCTCGGTGTCGACGGCATCAGCATCGACGGGTTCGAATGTGCCGGGCATCCAGGGGAAGACGACGTACCGGGTCTCGTCCTCATCGCTGCAGCAGCAGAGCGGATCAGCATTCCCATGATCGCGTCCGGTGGATTTGCCGACGCGCGAGGATTGGTGGCCGCCCTGGCGCTTGGCGCCGACGGCATCAACATGGGCACTCGGTTCATGTGTACCGAGGAGTCCCCGATTCACCACAACATCAAGCAGGCGATAGTCGCTGCCTCGGAGGTCGACACGGAGCTGATTTTCAGGTCACTGCGCAATACCGCTCGCGTAGCACGCAACAGCATCAGCCAAGAAGTTGTCGAAATCCTCTCCAGTGGTGGCAAATTCGAAGACGTTCGACATCTTGTGGCCGGTGCGCGGGGCCGAGCGGTGTTCGACAGCGGCGACCAGGAGGCTGGCATCTGGACGGCTGGCACTGTGCAAGGATTGATTCACGACATCCCCACAGTGGGTGAATTGGTGGAACGAATTGTCACAGAGGCCGAAGCACTGATTGCCGGACGGCTTACCGGCCTCCTGGACCCAGTCAGCGCCTGACTACGTCCGAACCCACTGGGCGCTACCGTCGGCCAGTTCTTCGCGAATGCCCCTGCCGTTGCGCTCGTCGACCCGCGTGCCGCCGATACCTCGTCCTCGATGCGTCGTGCGGTGACGGGGAGCTCTTCCAGATCGCCTCGCGGCTTGCCATCGCCGCTCGATCGTTTCGGGTGCGTCCGGACGATCATTGACGTCAGGACGAGGAAAGGAGGTGTACTCCGAATTGCTTGGGGTCATCAGAGTGACGACCGCAAGGATTTCGATCGGCACCGAACACGATCTACTCGACGTTGTGGCCATGGGGCTACCAAAACATCACCGTCGGCCCGCAGCAGCTCCCCCCATTACGTCCACCGACATTTCTTGGCTTCGACTGCATACAGCAAGGACGAGAGCCCGGCGCGCCCGTCCCGACTGTGCGATCGTCGAAGTCGTCTGACAACCCTTTCAAGGCACCTACTCCCTATGGCGCCCCGATCCCCGCAACAATCTTGCGCTTGACCGAACACTGAAGTCTCACGCGCCCGATAGCGTTCGCGATAGAATCCGATATTTCGCTCGCATCGTCCGGGGCACACCGAAGGGGAATCAAGAGCATGCATGCGGTACCGACCCGGAGGGCGAAATTCGTTGCAGCGGGATTGATCATCGCTGTGGCTACTGCTGGTGCTATCGGTGTATCGAAGATCTTCGCTGCACGCCCATCCTCTGCGAATATCGAAGAGACCATCACGAAAGCGGAACGTGGACGGCACAATCCAGCGTGTGAACCCATCCCGTCGAGGCCCGATGCAGCTACGTTGCGTCGCTCTTCTGACGCGTCGGTTCGTTTGACGAACGTGGTACAGACTGCTGCGCAGCTCTTGCGAGTCAACGGAGCGGCTTGGGGGCCCCAAGTCGCTGTCGGTACTGAGCTATCCATTGATGAAGCTTTCGAGAACGCCGGTTCGATTCCCGGAGATGCGATAGTCGCAGAAGCGGAGTGGCTTCGTCAGGCGCAACGAGATGGACTCTACGACGACGCAGATCGTTCGCTCGATTCGCTTGTCCGGCACATCGAGTCGACAACCATCACGGACGTCGACCTCGCCAGCCATCTGGGGCCGAATTGGCCCGCAGTAATCGATGTCGTCGGGACTGTCGCCGTGATCGGGTTCGAGGAGTACGTGAGCAAGGTGCGCGCGTCACCCCCGATGAGAGCAGCTGACGCGCTCGACCTTCGATCCGCGTTGCGGGAGAACACGGTAGCCCTCGGCCTGGAGGCGGAGTGGGACGGCGCTCAGGAGTTGGTCGCTCTCTACTTTCAAGGATGCACTTCGGCCGCGCTGAGCCGGCGAGAAGCGAACCTTTCGGTCGAGGATTACATCCATGATTGGGACCTGGCGGAGGCTCTGGCACGCGACGCCGTAGCTGCTGCTTTCGCAGCAGATCTCACGAGCAACGAGAACCGTGGACGAGTCGAGATCTTGGCACGAGGTCTTCAGATCATCCAGGCGCCAGACGAATTGGGTCCAAACGACCGGTTGACCCGATCCGTGGATCCGAACGAAAACTTGCATCCGGACGAGGTCGCGCTTCTCGAACTGGAAGATCCATTGATCGAGGGCGAGTGACACGACCAGAGCCTCCGGCGAGGGTGGCGCGGCAAGCAGTAGGGTGGTTGCCGACGTGGCACCGCGCTCTCAGAACCGAAGTGACGCAACATCATCGTGCTCTCCTCTTCGGTGCCCCCTTGCTCACGCAGACAACGCAGCACCTCCTTTCGATACGCACGTAATCGAACCCCGAAAATCATGTCCTCTAGCTGACGGTCCATCCAGTCGAAGAAACAGTTCGCGTCGTGCGGCGGCAGCGGATTTACCGTGGGTATGCCCAGTCTCGAAGCCCCAGCAGAAGCCGAGGGTCTCGACTAACTTTGCCGGACCGACTGCAATGGTCAGCTTCGGCGGAGTGAATCTCGGAAGAAGAAACCTTCGTCCCCGATATGCCAACTCCCTTTGCAGCCGGATCGACCCGCGGCACGCCTCGCGATAATTGTTCACCTCAGTGCCGCTGTTCCGACCAAGGAAAGTTCGAGGCGCTTCTCCACGGCGAAGTCGATGCATGTCGCGCCGTCGACACCATGCACCTGAGTGCAGGGAAGGGTGCGCACTGGATTCGGCGTCCGTCACCAGAGTGCCAGTGATGGCTACAGCCCCAGTACTCAACCCAGGCGTCATCACGCAGCTGTTCCCGAAATTAGGCAATCGGCGGTTAGGTAATTCGACCTTTTGGGAATCGAATCCACCGTAACCGATTCTCGCCCTCCACTGGAGATGCAACGGCGCGCCGCCGAGAGCCATGAGGATTTCTGAAAAACTGCAGATCAAGTCAGTATTGACGCCCACGGACTAACCTCGCCCTCTGGTTCCGCTGGCCAAAAGACAAACGATTGTGGCGTGCGCCACAAATCTCCTATAGGGTAACCACTGTTAGCCTGCGACGGGGTGCGAGACATTTCCCAGCGCCGGATCCACGCTCTATCCCACTCCTGAACAGACCGAGCGAGAGCTGAGCGCTCTTGACGACGTCGTGGTGGATTGAGGATCAAGAAAGAAAGATGGTATTGCCGTGCAGTCATCACTTGTCTCTCTGCCGTCCATGGAGAGAGTCCGCATTGGCGCTCCGGTCGCGGAGGCCGCGGCCCAGGAAGCAGAGTTGCTCGGGGCGAACCGAGTCTTCGTCGTATGTAGCGGGACGCTCAACTCGCAGACCGACGAGATCGCTCGGGTGATCGAGGCATTGGGTGATCGATTCGTGGGACTGTTCGATGCGGTTCGACCTCATGTACCGCGCGAAGACGTCATTGCTGCCACCCGAGTTGCTGCCGACGCCGATCCGGACATGCTGTTGTGCGTGGGCGGCGGATCGGCGACGGACCTGGCGAAGATCCTTGCAATCACTCTGGAGCACGGAGTTCGCGAGGCATCGCAAATGGACGCCTACCACCTGCAGGTCAATCCCGACACATCGGTGACCGCCCCCACCTTCTCCGCCCCGAAGATCCCGGTAGTGGTGGCGCCCACGACCCTGGCGGGAGGTGAGTTCAACGCGTTGGCCGGGTCGACGGATGAGAAGAGCAACGTCAAAGAGGGTTACTTGCATCCGGCGATGACCCCGAAGGCTGTCATCCTCGATCCTGCACTCACGCTGCACACTCCGGAGTGGCTGTGGCTGTCGACCGGGGTTCGCGCACTGGACCACGCCTTCGAGACCCTGGGCTCGCTCGAATCGAACGGATACTACGACGGGATGGCGATGAATGCCATACGACTGCTCTCCGAAGGACTCGTCCGAGTGAAGGAGAACACCGACGACGTGGATGCGCGTCTGATGTGCCAGGTCGGTGCGTGGTCGTCAATGGTCGCGATCGTCGCAGGCCTCGACATGGGCGTCAGCCATGCCGTCGGGCATGCACTCGGCGGTTCGTTCAACGTCCCACACGGGTACACCTCCTGCGTCATGGCGCCCTTCGCGCTCGAGTACAACCGCGAAGTCAACGAGCATCGCCAGGCGCTGATCAGTGCGTCCTTGGGTGCGCCGCAAACGCCCGCACACGAGTTGGCGGACTCGCTCATTCGGCGGCTCGGCATGCCGAGATCGCTGGGAGAAGTCGGGCTGACCGAAAACGACCTCCCCAGTCTGGCTACGTACACGTTCAAGGACATCTGGTGCGGGACCAACCCGAACCCCATCGCGAATCCGGATGCTTTGGTTCCTTTGTTGCGGCGGGCACTCTGATCGAGCTCGAAAACAAGTGATCCCCCTCCACGTCGGGTGGAGGGGGATCACTTGTTTTCGGGCTGAACGGGCGTAACCGTCAGCTGGGCGTACCGCCGTTACCACTCTGCGTTCCGGGACGGTGACGGAGAATTCCGACGACGATGTAATCCACGTAGGTTGCCACCAGCGCCTCGATATCGTGGTCGTCTCGAAGCCACCAGCTCACGCCGTTCATGAGGTCGAGCACCGCAACAGCCGCACGCTGTGGGTCGGCGATCTCGAACTCTCCGGCGCGGACCCCGGCAGCAATCACATCGCGCACACGCCTCTGGTAGTACTTGCGGTACTCGAGCACCCTCATACGGTGTTCGTCGGTAAGCGCCGAGATCTCTCGTAGGCTTACCAGATGCTCGACCCTGTTCATCGCCAAATACCGCAGATGAACATCGATCAGCGAGGTGAGTCGCTCGACCGGAGTTCCAGTCTCGTCGAGGACAAGTAGATGCTCCTCGACCGGGTCCCGGGTCATCTTGAGCGCGATCGCGTAGAGGATCTCCTCTTTCGAGGTGAAGTGGTTGTAGAGGCTCGCGCCCTTGATTCCCACCGAATCTGCGATGCCACGCATGCCTGCCGAGTGGTAGCCCTGATCAGCGAAGTATTCGGCCGCCGCGGCCAGTATGTCGTCACGTCTGCTTGGAAGCCCTTCAAGCCGTGGTCGACCGGATCCGGGTGTCGCGCTGCTGGCAGGATCGATGTTCAGCGTTTCAGTCCTTTGCATACAGGCGGCGTAGTTCTCTCTTGAGCAGCTTCCCCTGAGGGTCCGTGGGCAGCTCATCCACAATCTTGATCGCCTTTGGAACCTTATAGCCTGCGAGCACGGTCTTGCAGTGGTCTCGCAACTCCTGGCCGGTGAGGTCGCTGCCGTCTACGACGATGACGAAGCCTGTGACCGCCTCGGACCAGTATTCGTCCGGAAGTCCCACGACGGCGGCGCGCGACACCTCGGGGTGGGCTTGTAGTACGCGCTCGACCTCCTGCGAGGACACGTTGTAGCCGCCCGTCTTGATCATGTCCTTGCTGCGATCGAGGAAGAACATGTTGCCCTCCGAATCGCGACGTACGATGTCGCCGGTGTGGACCCAACCACCGTCGAGGACAGCGGCGGTCTTCTCGGGATCCTTGTAGTAACCCAGCATCACCGACGGCGTGCGACAGAGGAGTTCACCTCGCTCTGCTTCATTTCCGTCGGCATCGACCACCTTGACCTCGAGATGGCCTACAGGCTTGCCGATCCAGGTCGGATCCTGATCGGGAATGTCCTCGAGTCGCTTGAACCAGCCGACGGAGCCCAACTGCGTCAACTCGGACTGACCCCAGTAGGTGCCCCACACCGATGCGGGCGCCGCGTGGTGCCATGCGTCCACCGTTCGCGGCGAGACCTGACCTCCATAGGTCAGGCAGCGCTGGATGGTCCCGACAGTCTCAGGACCGAAGTCAGGATGATCTGCGAGCGAGATGAAGAACGTCGGGGTTTGAGCCAGGACGGTGATCTGCTCCGCTTTGATCATGTGCAAAGCGTCGGCAGGCGCGAGGCTGGCCGGGAGCACGAGCGTCGCTCCCAATAGCAGGAGCGAGGTCAGGGAGCCGATTCCGGCAATGGTGTGGAATGGCATGACGTAGAGCCAGACGTCATCGTCCAGGCATCGCAGTCCCCACGTGTACGCAGGTGCGGTGGAGACCAGGTAGTTGCGATGCGGCAGCATGACGCCCTTCGGAGCCGCCTCGGTTCCACTGGTGTACACGATCATTGCGAGATCGTGCTCGTCGACATCGCAATCCGGCTCTGTCGGCGACGAGGACTCGAGGAGTTGATCGAAGCAGTGACCGCCGAACTCGTCCGTGCTGTCGAGAACAATGATTTCGGGGCGGGTACCGAGTCCCGCCAGCGCTTCTTCCAGTACCGGCAGGAATTCCGCGGCCACGACCACAACCGCGGGCTCGAGGTGCCCGATCTGTTGAGCCACTTCGTTCGGTCCGAAAAGGACATTGATGCCGGAGTACACCGCCCCTATTTTGAGAGCACCGTAGTAGGCGACGATCGACTCCACGCGATTGCGGGCCATCACGGCGACCCGGTCACCGCGGGAAACACCGAGTCCGAGGAACATATGGGATGCCCGGTTGGCATCCTGATTGAGCGCACCGTAGGTGGTCACGGTGCGTCGACCACCTGGGGCATACGACACGATCGCCGGCTTCGAGTATCGACTCTGCGAGTGGCGGCGTAGCTGGTCGCCCAACGTCGCTCGCCCTAGCGGTGACGACTGGGTCGCTGTGAGGGATCGGACAAGCGGACCTGAACTCCGTCGCACATCAGTGGCATCCGATTCGACACTTGTCGACAGATCCATGGTTCCTCAACTTCCTGAATGCTTACCGCGGTTAGTATGATGTGGCTCATACTGTCATCGGCATCCACGCGGGTCAAGCAGAGTTTCCAAGCAACAATGGGAATATCGAAATCACACTTGGTTGTGTCGCTAACGGCTGTTAGCCTGCATGGCATGACTATCGTCACTGACCTGGACCGTGACCACCTGCGTTCGGCGGTGTTACGGGGCAACGTTCCGACCATGCTCGCCGTGTTGCTGGAGCTGACCGCCGATGAGCGGTGGGTGGCACCCCGCTATCAACCCACGCGCAGTCGGGGCATGGATGACAACTCCACGGGAGGACTTCCGGAGGAAGTTCAGTCCGAAATCCGGAGCGCGTTGATCGACGCAGTGGAACGCTGGTGGACGCTGGACGAGCCGTCCCGGCGGACGCTGGACAGCTCGGAAGTCGAGCGAATCCTCAACTTCACCTGCAGCGAGACCGTGCCGCCGGACTTCGCGCCGATGATGGCGGAGATAGTCAATGGTCCGCAGATCAAGCCTGCCACCGCCGAGTGCGACGAGCGACTCCACGCCATCGTGATCGGAGCCGGCATCGCGGGGATGCTGGCCTCCGTCGAGCTCACCCGCGCTGGAATCCCTCACGTGATCCTGGAGAAGAACGACGACGTCGGCGGATCATGGTGGGAGAACCGCTATCCGGGCGCCGGAGTTGATACACCGAGCCACCTTTACTCGATCTCGTCGTTCCCTCGTAACTGGTCGACCCACTTCGGCAAGCGCGACGAGGTTCAGGGATATCTCGAGGACTTTGCGGAGGCCAACGACATCCGGCGCAATGTCCGCTTCCGCCATGAGGTGACGCGCGCCGAGTTCGAGGAGTCGAAACAGAGTTGGCGTGTGTCCGTCCAGCGACCAGGTGAGGCGCCGGAGACCCTCGAGGCTCCCATCCTGATCAGCGCGGTCGGTCTGCTCAATCGTCCCAAGATCCCGCATCTACCGGGAATCGAGACCTTCCGTGGTCGCCTCTTCCACTCCGCCGAGTGGCCGAACGAGCTCGACGATCCCGAGTCGCTCCGCGGAAAGCGAGTGGGCATCGTCGGTACCGGAGCCAGTGCTATGCAGATCGGCCCGGCCATCGCGGATCGTGTCGGATCGCTGACGATCTTCCAGCGCTCACCACAGTGGATCGCACCGAACGACGACTACTTCACGACCATCGACGACGGCGTCCACTGGCTGATGGACAACATCCCCGGCTATCGCGAGTGGTACCGGGCGCGTCTGTCGTGGATCTTCAACGACAAGGTGTACTCGTCCCTCCAGGTCGACCCCGACTGGCCAGAGCCGAGGGCCTCGATCAATGCGACCAACCATGGTCATCGCAAGTTCTACGAACGCTATCTCCGCGATCAGCTGGGTGATCGAACAGATCTGATCGAGGCATCTCTTCCGGACTATCCGCCCTTTGGTAAGCGAATGCTGCTGGACAATGGCTGGTTCAAGATGCTTCGTAAGCCCGACGTCACACTGGTGCCCCACGGAGTCGACGCCCTGACACCTTCTGGACTCGTCGACATGAACGGCGTCGAGCACCAGCTGGACGTCATTGTCATGGCGACGGGTTTCCACAGTGTGCGCGTTCTTTACCCGATGGACATCGTCGGTCGATCCGGCCGGTCCACCGGAGAAATCTGGGGCGAGCACGACGCGCGCGCCTACCTGGGAATCACAGTTCCTGACTTCCCCAATTTCTTCGTCATGACCGGACCGAACACCGGCCTGGGACATGGGGGGAGCTTCATCACGATCCTGGAATGTCAGGTCCGCTACATCATGGATGCCTTGAAGTTGATGCAATCGGAAAACCTCGGCGCGATGGAGTGCCGGGCCGAGGTCAACGATCGATACAACGAGGCCGTCGACCGACAGCACGCACAGATGGTCTGGACCCATCCGGCAATGGAGAACTGGTACCGAAACCCGGACGGTCGCGTCGTGTCGGTCCTTCCATGGCGGATCAACGACTACTGGGCCATGACCTACCGAGTCGACCCGGCAGATTTTCGTACCGAGCCGGCACGCTCCGAGTCGGTCCCGACTCCGACCGCGCGAGGGTGATCATGCAGGACGAAGCCACCGGCGGAGTGCACGGCGGGCCGCTGTCGGGTATCCGGGTCATTGAAATGGAGGCCATAGGGCCGCTGCTGCACGCCGGTCTGATGTTGGCAGATCTTGGCGCCGATGTCGTGCGCATCGTGCGCCCCATCTCGATGGGAGCAGATGACGGCATCGACGATGCGAATGCGGGGATGCTCCGAGGGCGGACCGAACTCACTGCAGATCTGACCAAGACCGAAGATCTCGCCAAGGTGCGCAGGCTGATCGGCCGAGCGGACGTCCTGATGGAGGGCTCTCGGCCCGGCACGATGGAGAAGCTCGGCCTGGGCTCCGAGATCTGCCTGCAGGACAATCCGGGGCTGATCTACGGCCGAATGAGTGGCTGGGGCCAGAAGGGACCGATGGCCCGAGAAGCCGGGCACGACCTGAACTACCTTGCGCTTTCGGGCGCGCTCGAACAGCTCGGACCGGCTTCCGGGCCGCCGTCACCGCCGCTGAACTACGTCGGGAACTTCGGCGGCGGATCGATGTTCCTGCTCGTAGGAGTACTTGCCGCGCTGCACGAAAGAGAACGCACTGGCCGAGGCCAGGTGGTGGATACAGCGATGGTCGACGGCGCCAGTTCGTTGACTGCGCTCGTCCGATCGTGGCAGCATGCCGGCCGCTGGTCAGCCCGTCGTGGAACCAACCTCCTCGACGGATCTGCCCCGTTCTACCGCGCGTACGAGTGCGCAGACCACAGGTACATGGCGGTAGGGGCCCTCGAAGACGTGTACTACGACCGCTTCGTGTTCGGACTCGGATTGGATCCCGCCTCGTTGCCGAATCGCTGGGACCAATCGAACTGGGACGACTTGTCCGAACGCTTCGGCAGAACCTTCGCCACACACGATCGCGACGCCTGGGTCGACGTCTTCGACGGCCTGAACGCTTGTGTCACACCCGTGCTCACACTCCACGAGGCAACACTCCACGACCATGCAATACAGCGAACGGCCTTCGTCGATGCAGGAGGCTTTTCGATGCCCTCCGCCGCACCACGGCTGGACTCGTCACAGGGAGCAGCCCCACCACGGAGAAACGACGAACTGGACGCAACCGTGTCGCGATGGGAGATTGCCTCAGAGCACCTCGGGGGCAATTCCACTCGACATCGGTCCACTCGCATGGCGGTTGGTCCACAGACGTGGTGAGCGAGAGAACCGATGGCGCCAGGCGGGCTACGATTTCGGTATGCGCAGGCTGGCTGGATCGTTCGATCGTGACCTCCCCGGGTTGCCGCGTGGCCGCGGCCGACTGGCTGTGGACGAGGTTCAAGACGCGCAACGCGATCGCATTCTGCGTGCGGTGATCTCGTCGACGGCGGAGAAGGGGATCGCCTCGACCACGATCGCCGATGTCGTCGGGCGTGCCAGGGTGTCTCGTCAAGCTTTCTACAAGCAGTTCGAGAGCAAAGAAGCGTGCTTGATCGCGGCGATCGACGCCGGCATCGAGGTGATCGTCTCCAACATCACCTCGACACAAAGCTCGACCGCCAATTTATCTCTACACGAACAGCTTTCGGCTGTCATCGAGAAGTATCTCGAGACGTGTTCGTCCGAACCGGAGTTCGTGCGAGCCTGGGTGGTGGACCTACCTGTGGCCGGCCCGGCCGGGGTGGCGAAGCGCAACGAGTACGTGGAACTGCTCGCCGATGCATTGCTCGTCGGCTACTCGTCCAAGTCTTCAGAAGCCCCGGGGCGTGAAGTGTTTCTCGCGGCGATCGGCGGTTGCAACGAGTTGTTCTACCGCCAGGTGGTTGACGGGTCGAATTCGTACATGAATCTTCATGCGCCGATCATGTCCTTCCTTGAACGGGTACTGGATCTCTCGTCCGACCCTTCGTAGTCCGGTGTTGACAAGCCAAGGGTAGATCGCCATGCTCATTCATAAGTACTGCTGCGTACTTATGAATGAGGAGTGGTCATGCGAATTACGAGTGGACTGACACAGAGTCCGATCGCACCGCCCGGCCGGGTAGCGATCCGTCCGCGGCGAGTCGATTTCGACTGGGAGAAAGCGCCTTTGGTGTGGTTGCCGAACGAGCCGATCGCCTCATACCTCCTCAGCTCGATGAACCTCGTCATCCCGGAGGGCGAACGGATGATGATCCAGGCCTTCGAGCAGGCCCTCCCGGACGTGCACGACGAGAAGCTTCGCGAGGACATGCTCGGTTTCATGGGTCAAGAACTGCTGCACGCAGAGGCGCATGACGAGGTCATGAATCAGGTGTTCACACGGCACGGGATCGACCCGGCCCCGTTCAACCGCCAGATGCAGTATTTCTTCCGTAGAACTTTGGGCGTCGGTGACGACCCCGATCCGCGGGCCGTCCGGCAGCGTCTGATCGAGCGTCTCGGGATTTGCGCGTCTTCGGAGCATATGTTCGCGTTCGTGGGCGACTGGGCGTTGAACGCGGACTTGGAGAAATTCGGCGCGGATCCGCAGATGCTTGACCTCTATCGGTGGCATGGGGCCGAAGAGGTCGAGCATCGTGCCGTGGCACACGAGGTCGCCACGTACTTCGGAGTCGGCTACTTTCGCCGCTGTATCTCCATGATCATCACGTGGCCAATCTTTTTGGGGTGGTTGCTCCGTGCTGCGATGTATCTGAGTCGCAACGACCCCAACACGCCGAACATCGGTTATCCACGATTGCTACTGGAATTCGTCCGCGCCGGACGCCGCGGACTGGTGCCTGGTGTATCGAAATGGTTCTGGAGCGGTGTGTCGACGTTCGTGCCGGGATTTCACCCCGACAGTGTGGGGTCCACCGCCCAGGCCCTCGCCTACGTCGCGCAATCGCCAGCGGCCAAGCGGGTCAACACATGACACCCAACGCGCCCGAACTCACACAGCGGTGGCCGGCCCCCCGCGAGATCCCGGTCGACCTACGTCGCGGCAAGCGCCGCGACTCGATTCTGCGCATTCTGGATGTCCTGGTCTCCACGCAGGTCAAGTTGGCGGTCTTGATTCATCGCGACGAGCCACCGGAAAACCGGATCGACAAGTACAAGACAACGCTCACGGTGTCGGAGCGCACGACGGTGGCCACCGACAACGACGTGGTCAGTCTCGAACTGCGAGCACCTGACGGCAGCGACCTCGAACGGTGGTATCCCGGGGCACACCTCGACCTGTACCTGCCCTCGGGACGGATACGTCAGTACTCGCTGTGCGGCGATCCCGCCGATCGACGCTGCTACCGGATCGCGGTACGCCGGATTCCTGATGGTGGCGGCGGATCGAACGAGGTGCACGACGAGTTGCCAGTCGGTACCGTCGTCGGCGTTCGCGGTCCACGCAACGCATTCGGGTTCGTCGAACCCGGGCGAATCGAGCGCGCGAAGCGCGTTCACTTCGTGGCGGGTGGCATCGGCATCACACCGATACTGCCGATGGTCCGCGAGGCGGAGCGCATGGGCCTGGATTGGTCGCTGATGTACGTCGGTCGCGAGCGCCGCACACTACCGTTCCTCGAGGAATTGTCGCCGTTTGGTGATCGGGTCACCATCCGCACCGACGACGAATACGGCCTACCCGCAGCGAATGATCTTCTCCCGCCGAATGTCCGCAGCGGCGACGCGATCTACTGTTGCGGTCCGGTCCCGATGCTGGACCTGATCACAGCTAGTGTGCGCAACGAGCCCGGTGTGGAAGTGCACGCCGAACGCTTCTCCGCCGCACCGGTCGTCGATGGACGACCCTTCCGCATCCAACTGGCTCGCACCGGTCAGGTCATCGATGTCGCCGCCGACCAGACCGCACTGGACGCGGTGCTGCGTGTGAACCCGAAAGCCCCCTATTCATGTCGTCAGGGCTTCTGCGGCACCTGCATGGTCCGCGTCAGCGACGGCGACGTCGATCATCGTGACAATTCGTTGAGCCCAGCCGAGCGCGCCGCCGGCAAGATGCTCCTGTGCGTTTCGCGGAGCAACAGTCCCTGCCTGACGGTCACCACATGAATCCACCGATGAGAAAACACAATTCCCGACGACCGGAGTACCTGTTGAACGACGATCAACTGACATCGCGGGTGGTGGACCTGCTGATCGCACTGGAAGAAATGGACGCCGATGCCGTGCGCGCACTCGTCGATCCCGACATCGAATGGCGCAATACCGGCCTGCCCAGCGTGCGTGGAAGCAAACGCGTCGAACTGGCGCTCACGATCGTCTCTCGCCTGATCACCAGGTACGAGGTCGTGGAAGTGCTCACGATGACCACCGACCACAACACCGTGTCCTCCCGGCGACGAGAGATCATCCGCATCGGATGGTTTGCCATGCACCTCGACGTAGACGGCCACTACACATTCGCAAACGGCCTGCTTCGCATTTGGGACGACCGCTTCTCCTACCGCCGACTGCTCCGCGGATTGCGATTCGGCCCAACCACCTGAAGTAGCGACGTTTTGTGTCGCATTTTGCCGGGGAGTCCTCACCAGATGCTGAAATCTCCCCCTGCAGCTTCTCGACTGCATCCTCGGTTCAGGAGTTCGGCCGCTGGTGCGGAGAACTCTCGCCGAGTCTACGTTCGCGCATGTGACCAGCTCGTTGTTCCTTTGGACTGCAACGGGATTGGATACCGCTGATGGATGCTCGACAATTGTTCGCTCTCGGTGCACACGACACCGGGATGTTGTCGCTGGCCTTGCAGCTGACCCCGCTGTGTCTCGGCGCCGAGGATGCGGAGCAGTACGTCTTTGTTCGCGCCGCCAATGCCACCGCGGTCCTCAGCCTTGCTCTGCTGTCCGCCGCGTTTGTCTTCTAGCCGCCGGCTGGATGACTTTCCGGGCGCAACATGTTCACGAATAATGGAGTTTCGGTGAATCCATCCATAAACCACTACCGCCGGCGATCGGTGGAATCGATCCTCCTCGGGGGAGCCCTTGCAGCACTGCTGCTCTCGGGATGCACGATCAGTTCAGCAGATCCCACTACCGAGGGCAGGCAGTCGTCGAAGATGCCCACCGACTCCGAGCAGATCACCACCGTGATCCGATCTCACCTCGATACCCTCAGTACGACTCGACCGAGGTGCAACGAGAATTGTCGACGGGTCGGGGCATCCAGGGGTCGGTATCGAGCCGGCGGTCGACGGGTGCTCAACTGACGAGTAGTTCCGCAACTTTCTTCGAGAGGGCCCCACTAATGCGTATTGGAGTATCCGGCCCGCACGGGACCGGCAAGAGCACGCTGGTCGACGAGTTGTGTGGCCGCCTCGCGGGACACATTCGGGTCGATGAACCGTATTTCGTGCTCGAAGAGGAGGGGCGCGAGTTCGAGTTTCCACCCTCGGCTGATGATTACCGTGCGCAGCTTCGTCGTTCACTGCGATTGCTGACTACACCTTCTTCTGGTGTTGTATTCGATCGCACGCCGCTCGACTTCCTGGCGTACTTGTCGGCGTGTGGTGTCGATCCGGAGGCAGAAGTCGAGGCAGCGATTGTGAGGTCCGCGCTGTGTACTCTCGACGTGCTGGTTGTGGTGCCGATTACCGTCGAAACAGTGCAGAAGTTGCCTGCGGTGGGGATGCCGGAGCTGCAGCGCGCGGTGAACGACGCGTTGCTGGATTTGGTGTACGCCGATCCGATGCAGGTGTGTGACTCCCTGGTAGTTGTCGAGCTTGACGGCCCACTCCGTGGGCGGGTCGACACGGTTCTCTCGGCTTTGCAGTGACACCGGAATCGTCGAGCTGGGTGCGTTCGAAAGATGCTGGCACTGAGTGTTACTCGTGATGATCGACCTGATGAAACTTCGGTTTATGGCTGGCCGGTCTCTAAAATCGCAAGGGATGTACGTCTTCTCGGGTGAGCTGGTGCTGCCGCCCCTTCAGTTTGCCGCCCCGCAGAGCGCTGCTCACTAACGCGCGTTCCCGGGCTCACTCTCTGGCGGAGGGTATCGAAAACAGGTATCTCGTGGCTCAGAGTGAATTCCGAGAGCCGGTTGTCCTGGCAATTTTCGCGAAACCGAGGAAACGGAGTCCAGCGTGACAGTCGCCGCGTACCCATCCTTTCTGTTGCGATTCTCGCTACGGTCGCACTTTTCGTGGCCGGATGATCGTCGGGCTCCGAGACTGATTCGACAAACACCGTAACCGCTCGGCAGCCGCCCAACATCGACGTAATCGCTGGTGCTCGCCCCGAATCCCACCATGACCGATTCTTGTCCCACCTTCAGGCGATGGCGGCTGTAGATTCCGATCTATTTGTCAGATCAACCTGCGACTTTCGAAAAACTACGCGACAGTTGGCGCTGAAATTCCGGGCAAAGATGGCCTTTTCGACAGCTGAGAACAATCCACCAGCAGTCGGTCAACACTGCCCCTCTCCCTGGACTCGACGGGATCAAACCGTTAGCAACGGAGCTACGAACGAGGCACGGGGCGTCAGGATTCACCAGTGTGTCGACGACCGGGAGTGACTGCCGACGGAAACTGTTGACTAGGTTCGAACCTTTCCAGCACCAGGCACCGACCCGACAGGTGACCTATCGCCATGGTTCTGCGGCAACAGGTGTGGCCGCGACTTCCCACGAGCATTCCGAGCGCTCCAAGGGGCACCAACCACCCCTTACATACTTTGCCAGCGGAGATCGTCCATGTCGTTTCCAATATCAGCCATCGTTGATGCCAACAAACACCTACTGGCGCTTTGCAACAACGGCAACATGATATGGTCGGCAACCAACAAAACCGCACACAACGAGATCGCATCAAACGGCGAACAGCTAACGACTGCAACAATATTCAGTCCACGGCAATCCGGGCTCACACCGCTCCGACGCCAACCACACGGGGACGCGGCATCACCGCTTTTCAATCCTGAAACGGCCACCCGAAAACCACCCCCTCACTTAGGGTGTCGGTTTGTCCAACAAGAACACGGACAAACCGCGGCAGGTCGAACTCATCGGTTTCGCCGCCGGGATGATGACGTACTCGATCGACCGGCCGTGTAGTGGGGAGTCTTCACCTTCCCGATCGGAATCGGGCTTGCAGTCAGTACCTATGGATGACGCTGGGAGGAAAGCGATTCCGGGCCGTCGGTATCGCAGAGACTGCAGAAATTTTCGCCGTCAACCGCATCCGGGACCTCAACGAGGGCCAAGACACCGCCGAACTGACCGTCCGTATCAGCGGCCCGGGCTTGGACACGTTCGACGCTGACTGCGAGGCACCCAAAGGTAACGTGCTACCCCAGGTCGGTGACCGGCGCACGGTGATGGTGAATCCATCCGACCTCACCTTTGCCATCGTCTATGACCATCTTTCCAACAGGACTAGCACCAATCGTCCTTGCTCGATGATCCGTGGTGCTCCACTAAGCCCTCCTCCAAGAACAAGGAGTCCTACTTCACTCCAGGCAGGTCACCTCAAACTCGAAACACTTTGCAATGAAACGAGTTTGAAATGCTCTTCCTACACGGGTAGCGAGTTGGCTCGACTGAGTGCCCTGCTCGTGATCTACCGATACCTGGGTGGAAGCGAGCGACGGACAGTACGCCACAGCCGCGCACGCCGGCAAAGCTACCGTGATTCGGGTATGGCTGTGGCACAACTGTATTCACAACCGAATGTGACGCCATCGACAAGACATTTTCCAGTCGGTTGTTCAGACTTTTTCAGCGAGAACGTCGAGGTAGCTGATTTCGGGCGGCGCAGCGAAGAGTTCGTCGGCGCGTTCGCCGAGGGCCTTGCCGACCGGACCATTGAGATGTGTCTCGCGGGCAGCTTGGTCCGGGAATGCGTCGATGATGCCGAACGACGAGGGCCCGAACCGCACCGCGAACCAGGGTTTCGTGCCGGGCTCCTGCTCGACGAGCGGCAGTGCCGATCGGAGGAATTCCTCGACCGCTTCTTCCTTGCCGGGCTTCGCTTCAAGTCGGACCAGCAGCGCCTTGGTGGCCATATCGGATCTCCTCTTCGAGGTGGTGAACACTGTCAAGCATCACACCATCCATCGGTTAATGGAAGGTACCCAAACCCACCGTTCGAGGAAACCGATCCCAACCCCCTAGCGATCGTGGAGCCGAAGGAGGAGACTCCATGGTGAGGGAATGCGATGCCTGGATGCAGCCGCAGTTGCGTCGATGGCAGGAAAAATGTTGGTGCGCCGACATTTTGGTGCGGTCTTCACTTCTGCGCGCCGTGGACCTTCCCCGAACAGCACGATTCGTTCGGTCGGTCGCTCACGCGTGGACGCCTGCGGCCGACGAGATCAACCGGAAAGCCGCAGCTACAAGACAAGGGAGTGCCGCGATGAAAGCGCTTGTATACGACGGGCCTCGAGAGGTCCACGTCAAGGACGTGCCCGATGCGCGGATCGAGAATCCGACAGATGTGCTGGTGAAGATCACGAGCACCAACATCTGCGGGTCGGATCTACACATGTACGAAGGCCGCACCGATCTGGAGCCCGGAATGGTCCTCGGTCACGAAAACTTGGGCATCGTCGCCGAAGTCGGCAATGCAGTGGTCAAAGTATCGCCAGGGGATCGAGTGTGCTTGCCGTTCAACATCGGCTGCGGCTTCTGCCGAAACTGCGAGGAAGGGTTGACTGCATTCTGCCTGACGGTGCACCCCGATCCGAAGATGGCCGGCGCTGCATTCGGTTTCGCGGGGATGGGCCCGTTCTGGGGCGGACAGGCGGAATATCTGCGAGTGCCGTTCGGCGACTTCAACTGTCTGCGACTGCCCGAGGATGCCCAGGACAAGGAAACCGACTACGTGATGCTGTCGGACATCTTTCCCACCGGATGGCATTGCACCCGCCTGGCCGACATGCAACCCGGCGATTCGATGGTGGTCTACGGCGCTGGCCCAGTCGGTTTGATGGCCGCGTATTCGGCGATGATCCAGGGAGCGAGCAAGGTGATGATCGTCGACCGCCACCCCGACCGGCTACGCCTGGCCGAAGAGATCGGCGTCGTCCCCATCGACGACTCGAAGGGCGACCCCGTCGAGCAGGTCCTCGAGCAAACCAACGGGAAAGGCGCAGACAAGGGGTGCGAGTGCGTCGGCTATCAGGCACACGACCCGCAAGGCCACGAGGACGCCGCCATGACGATGAACCGGCTCGTGGATTCGGTGCGCTTCACCGGCCACATCGGGGTGGTCGGCATCTTCCTTCCCCAGGACCAGAACGGCCCCGACGAACTCGAGCGCAACGGCAAGATCGCCTTCGACATGGGCAAATTCTGGTTCAAGGGCCAGAAGATCGGCACCGGACAAGCGAACGTCAAACACTACAACCGGCAACTGCGCGACCTCATCCACGAAGACCGGGCAAAGCCCTCCTGGATCATCTCCCACGAACTCCCGCTCGCCGAAGCCGAATCCGGCTACCAGCACTTCGACGCTCGCGACGACGGCTGGACCAAAGTCGTCCTGCATCCCTGACACGGCCAGAACCGAGAGGAGCACAACGATGCCAATGCCACTGCAGGGCAAGCAGATAGCGATATCGACTGCCGACGGGGCCGGAGGAGTAGAAGTCGTAGACGAACAGGTCGCGATCGACGGGAACCTGATCTCGAGCCGCTCGCCCGACGACCTTCCTGCGTTCCGTCAGGCCATCGTCGAGCAGTTCGC
>NZ_LVCT01000516.1:0-18343 GCF_001647205.1 Rhodococcus sp. EPR-134 | reverse complement strand
CCGAGATCGAGTCGCCGTCGAACATTGCGGTGGTCGATGCCGGCGGCAACCTCGTGGCTCACGTGCGAATGGACGGTGCCTGGATCGCCAGCATCGACATCTCGATCAACAAGGCGTTCACCGCGCGGGCATTAGACGTCTCGACCGAGGACCTCGCGGCCAACGCGGGCCCGGGCGAGCAGTTCTACGGGATACACGCCTCCAACGGCGGACACATCATGATCTTCACAGGCGGTGTGCCTCTGCGGCACAACGGCCAGGTCGTGGGCGCTGTCGGCGTCAGCGGCGGCACCGGGGAGCAGGACAAGACCGTCGCCGAGGCGGCCGTGGCGGCGCTGTGAGCTCTGTTTCATCCGCGCGTCAGGTGAATTGACGCCGGCCAAGCCCGCTCGGCGAAACCGAATCCGGCTACCAGCATTTCGACGCTCACGACGACGGTTGGACCAAAGTCGTACTGCATCCCTGAGGCGGCTCCGAGCCGAGACGAACACAACCACGGCCAGACCTGGCACACCTGCGCCACCACGGGGGCGAGAGCAAACCGACCCCTCGATCGAAATCCTGCCAAAGGATGTAGCACAGGAATAGACGAGAACCACGTGAGTCCCGTAGTGACGGTGGCCGAAACATGTTGAATTGCAATAGCTCCCGCCTGAGCGGTCTGTTGACCAGCCACAGAACGGGACGTTGAACCGTGCAGCACGCGGGTGTTCGCCACCTACTCGCAACCAATTGGAACCGGCCAGTAGTGGCTCATTACCTTTCTGTCACAAGGCGATTCGATAGAACTACAATGAATCTCGTCCGGGTTCAACGGAGCTGCTGTTCACTGACTGTGACGATCTTTCGCAAAGGGAGTTCTCCTTTTGCATGCGCCGCGGTAGTGTGGACGTACCGCAGTAGCGGCCGACACTCGAGTTTTCGTGTCGAAGCCGATACTCGGAGTTTCATGCGATGGCCGCTTCGATCGGGTTCCGGCGGGCATCTTCGATCAAGGGCAGGTGTGGTCGCCACTGCCCCGTTGCGCCCCGCCCATCAGGCGAATGTTGTTGACGCCCTTTAGGTGGACGAAAAGACTCATCATGGCTGGGTGGTTCGTGAGCTCAACCGGTTGACCGGCGGTCGGGCCCTGTCAGTACACACAGGCCCGGCGAACCCCACAACATCAACGCTGAGGGGCGTGATGTCAAAGCATAGTGGCGGAAACCCTTACCCTCGGCCGCTCTCGAGCCTCACGCCCGCCATCCACGGATTGGTGTCGGGCGCCGTTATCGGCGCCCTGCTCGGTCTCCGTGACTTCACCCAATCCACTCGCCAAAACCAGGGAACTACGAAGTCCTTGCCGACATCGAGCGAAGTTGCGGGCGGAATCGCACTTGCTCAACGGCCGGGCCGATCGAAAGGAATTGAGTCATGACAACTGCTGTAGGCATCGACTTGGGCACAACCAACTCGGTCATCGCAAGCTGGCAAGGCGGCGAGCCGGTGGTGATCTCCAATGTGGAGGGAGCACGGACGACGCCTTCGGTGGTGGCGTTCACCGAGAACGGTGAGCGTCTGGTGGGCCAGCTTGCCCGACGGCAGGCGATCTTGAATCCGAAGGGCACGATCTACTCGGCGAAACGCTTCATCGGACGTCACTACGACGAGATCTCCGAGGAAGCCAAAGCGGTCAGCTTCGACGTCGTAGCGGGTGACAACGGTGAGGCCCGCTTCGACGTGCGCGGCAAGAAATACGCACCAGAGGAGATCAGCGCTCTCGTGCTGCGCAAGCTCGTCGACGACGCGAGCAAGTTCCTCGGTGAGAAGGTGAAGGAAGCGGTCATCACTGTTCCTGCCTACTTCAACGACGCGCAACGAAACGCCACCAAGGACGCCGGCCGTATCGCAGGCCTCGAGGTTTTGCGGATTATCAACGAACCGACCGCTGCGGCACTCGCGTACGGCATGGACAAACAGACCCACGAAACCGTACTGGTCTTCGACCTCGGCGGCGGAACCTTCGATGTGAGCCTGCTGGACGTCGGAGAGGGGGTAGTCGAGGTTCGTTCCACGGCCGGCGACTCCCACTTGGGCGGCGACGACTTCGATCGACGCGTGGTGGACTACCTCGCCGACGAATTCCAGCGCGCGGAGAACATCGATCTGCGTAAGGATGCGCAGGCGTTGCAACGACTGTTCGAAGCCGCGGAGAAGGCAAAGGTTGAGCTGTCCTCGGTGACCCAGGCCCAGGTAAACCTGCCTTTCGTTACCGCTGACGCGAATGGTCCCAAACATCTCACCACTACGATCATGCGATCGAAGTTCGATGATTTGACTGCCGATCTGGTGGAACGGTGCCTCGGCCCGGTGAAGCAGGCCATGAGTGACGCCAAGGTCGCCGCCAACGACATCGACGAAGTGATACTGGTCGGCGGTTCGACACGTATCCCGGCTGTACAGGCGCTGGTTCGCCGGCTGACCGGCGGCAAGGACCCCCACATGGGCGTCAACCCGGACGAGGTCGTTGCCCTCGGAGCCGCAGTCCAGGCAGGCGTGCTCAAAGGCGAGGTTTCCGATGTGTTGTTACTCGATGTCACCCCACTGTCCCTCGGCGTCGAGACGCAGGGCGGGGTGATGACGAAGATCATCGAGCGGAACACGACGATCCCGGCACGGCGCAGCGAAGTGTTCTCCACGGCGGAAGACAATCAGTCCGCCGTAGACGTCGTGGTGTTGCAGGGCGAACGCGAACGTGCGGCCGACAACCGGGTGCTGGGCCGGTTCCGGCTGGAAGACATCCGCCCCGCGCCACGTGGCGAGGCCCAGGTGGAAGTCATTTTCGACATCGACGCCAACGGCATCCTGAACGTCACCGCTCGCGACAAGGATACCGGCAAGGAACAGAGCATCACGATCAGTGAACAGGGCAACCTGGATCAGGGTGAGGTCGAGCGCATGTTGGCGGAGGCCGAACGGAACCGGGGTGAGGACGAGGCGCTGCGCAAGGCGGTCGACGCGCGCAACGGGCTCGATTCGGTTGCGTATCAAGTGGAGCGGCGACTCGCCGAACTCGGTGACAGTGCCCCGCCCCATGAGAAGGCGCGGGCCGAGATGCTGGTTGCCGACGCCCGAAAGGCCGTGCAGGACGGCGCTTCACCCGCGGAGGTTCAGCCACTCACCTCGGAGCTGCAACAGCTGCTCTACGGACTTGTGCCGGACCAGTCGGACGACGGGCAAGCAGGCGGCGCTGATGCTGCGTCGTCGGATGACGGCGACGTGATCGACGCCGAATTCGATCGAAGCTGAGGCGCACGATGGAAATGTCTGCAGATCATTCGACGACTGAGCCGACTGACAACAGCGCCGACACGGATCAAAGCAAGACCGAGTCCGATCGCGCCGAGACGGCAGACGAGCTGTCTCAACTCGAGGACCGTTGGCGCAGGGCCGTCGCAGATCTGGACAACCTGCGCAAGCGATACGCCAAAGATCTGGACCGTGAACGCGCCGCGGAAGTAGCGAAGGTTTCGGCGGCGTGGCTGCCGATACTGGACAACTTGGAGCTTGCGCTTGCACACGCAGGCAGCGATCCGCAGGCCGTCGTCGAAGGTGTGAAGGCGATCCGGGACCAGGCGGTACAGGTGCTCTCACGACTCGGCTTCGAGCGCCACGACGAGGCCGGTGTGCCGTTCTCCCCGGAACTCCACGAAGTGGTCAGTGTGGTAACCCGACCCGACCTTCCGTCCGGGACCGTGGTCGAGGTCTTGCGCCCGGGTTATGGAGAGGACGGGCGACAGTTGCGGCCCGCCGCGGTGGTCGTCAGCCGCCCAGAGGGGTGAGCACCGATGGCCCGTGACTACTACGAAGTACTCGGCGTACCGAAGGGCGCCGGCACCGACGAAATTCAGCAGGCGTACCGCAAGCTGGCCCGCAAGTACCACCCCGATGTGAACAAGGATCCCACTGCGGAGGACAGGTTCAAGGAGGTCAACGAGGCCTATCAGGTGTTGTCCGACCCGGACACCCGGAAACGCTATGACCGATTCGGTGACGACTTCCGGCATGTACCCGAGGATTACGACGAACGGGTGCGGGCAAACGCCGCCGGGTACGGCGGTGGCGGGAGACGGGTGCACTTCGGCCACGGTGTCGGTGGTGAGGGTGCCGTCGACTTCGAAGACCTCTTCGGGCAGATGTTCGGCGGAGGCGGTGGGTTCGGACCGATTCCCGGCGCCGATCAGGAGGCCGAACTGGAACTGGCTCTGGAAGAGGCCTATCAGGGCGGAAAACGCATTCTCAGACTGGACGGACGGCAGTATGACGTCGACATTCCAGCCGGCGTCCTGGACGGCCAGCGAATCCGGTTGGCCGGGCAAGGAGGCCGAGGCAACGGTGACGCGCCGCCTGGGGATCTGTACCTCGTGGTGCGGATCAAACCGCATTCACGGTTCCGCGTGCAGGGTCGGGACATCTACGTCGATCTTCCCGTATCGCCATGGGAGGCGGTTCTCGGGTCGACAGTCGTCGTTCCCACACCGGGCGGAGAGGCGAAAGTCAAAGTGGTGCCTGGCTCTTCGACTGGTAGGAAGCTGCGCCTGCGCGGAGAGGGAATGCCGAATCCGCGCGGTGCCAACGGCAACCTCTACGCCGAAATCAAGGTGATGGTTCCGTCGAAACCGACAGCACGTGAACGCGAACTGTTCGAGCAGTTGGGCGCCGAATCGAACTTCAATCCGAGGAAAGAGACATGAGCACCTCAACGCCGATCACTCAGTACGTATTGGTTCGCCGTACCGGATTGTCGCCGGACGCCTTCGCCGAACGTACTGGCCTGCACCCGGATCTGGCACGAAAACTCGTGGCTCTCGGACTGCTCGACGCCCACCGCTACGCCGGCGGAGAGATGTCGTTCGACCCATCCGAAGTGACCCACGCCGCACGCATCCAACGACTGCGGACGGGTCTGGGTCTCAACTACTCGGCAATCGGGCTCGTGCTCGATCTGCTGGATCGAATCGAAAGGCTCGAAACAGCGGCCCGCAGAAGGAGGACATCCTCATGGACACCGGCAGCTTGACCGAAAAGTCACGAGAAGCCTTGCAGGAAGCCCAGAATGTTGCGACCAGAATGGGCCACACCGAAGTCGACGGAGAGCACCTGCTGCTCGCATTGGTCGATCAGCAGGATGGGCTGGTGCCCCGACTGCTCGAACAGGCCGGCGCGAATGTCGAAGCACTTCGATCCGATCTGGATCGTGAACTGTCGCGTAGGCCGAAGGTCAGCGGCCCCGGCGTGACCCCCGGTCAGGTGATGATCACCCAGCGTCTGGCCAAGCTGCTCGATGCCGCAGAGCGGGAGGCGAAGAGACTCAAGGATTCCTACGTGTCGGTGGAGCATCTTGTGATGGCCCTTTCCGAGGAAGGATCGGCCAGCGCGGCCGGGCGGGTCCTCGCCAGTCACGGGGTCACACGGGACGCCTTCCTCACAGCGCTGACGAAGGTGCGCGGCAATCAGCGTGTCACGTCGGCAACCCCGGAGGGGGCGTACGAGGCATTGGAGAAGTACGGGCGCGACCTCGTCTCCGAGGGGCGGGCAGGCAAACTCGATCCGGTCATCGGCCGGGATGCCGAGATACGCAGGGTAACTCAGATCTTGAGCCGGAAAACGAAGAACAACCCGGTGCTGATCGGCGACCCCGGTGTTGGTAAGACTGCGATTGTCGAGGGTCTCGCCCAGCGGATCGTCCGCGGCGACGTGCCCGAGGGCCTACGCGACAAGACGATCTTCTCGCTCGACATGGGTTCTCTGGTGGCCGGTGCGAAGTACCGCGGCGAGTTCGAGGAGCGACTGCAGGCCGTGCTGTCCGAGGTGAAGGCTGCCGAGGGGCGCATCCTGTTGTTCGTCGACGAGTTGCATACCGTGGTCGGAGCGGGCTCGGTCGGCGGCGAGGGGTCTCTCGATGCCGGCAACATGCTCAAACCGATGCTCGCACGCGGCGAACTGCACATGATCGGTGCCACCACTCTCGACGAGTATCGCAAGCACATCGAATCCGATGCGGCACTGGAGCGTCGATTCCAGACCGTTCTCGTCGACGAGCCCAGTGCCGAGGATGCGATCTCGATTCTGCGCGGACTTCGAGAACGCCTCGAGGTGTTCCATGGCGTGAAAATTCAAGACGGTGCATTGGTGGCCGCCGTGACCCTCTCGCACCGGTATATCACCGACCGCTTCCTTCCGGACAAGGCGATCGATCTCGTAGACGAGGCATGCGCTCGGCTCCGCACCGAAATCGATTCGATGCCTGCCGAACTCGACGAGCTCACCCGGAAGGTGACCCGTCTGGAGATCGAAGAGGCCGCACTGTCCAAGGAAACGGACGCGGCCAGCAAAGCGCGCCTCGAAGAATTGCGCAAGGAGCTGGCCGACCTGCGGGCCGAGGCAGACGCCCGGCACGCTCAATGGGAGGCGGAGCGGCAGGCGATCCGGCGGGTGCAAGAACTGCGAGGAGATTTGGAACGGTTGCGCGTCGAGGCCGAGGCCGCCGAACGCAACTACGACCTCAATCGGGCAGCCGAGTTGCGATACGTCGAGATCACCGAGCTCGAACGCCGGCTCGAGGCGGCGGAGGAGCAACTGGCCACCAGACAAGGCCGAAATCCGTTGCTGCGTGAAGTGGTCACCGAAGACGAGATCGCAGAGATCGTGGCCGCATGGACGGGTATCCCGGTCGCCCGGCTGCAAGAAGGTGAGCGGGAGAAGTTGTTGAAGCTCGACGAGATCCTGCACGAGCGGGTCGTCGGTCAGGACGAGGCGGTGCAACTGGTCGCGGACGCTGTGATCCGGGCGAGGTCCGGTATCCGTGATCCTCGTCGACCGATCGGTTCGTTCATTTTCCTGGGCCCGACGGGCGTCGGAAAGACCGAGCTTGCAAAGACATTGGCCAGCGCCCTATTCGACAGTGAAGACAACATGGTGCGCCTCGATATGAGCGAGTACCAGGAACGGCACACGGTGAGTCGGCTCATCGGTGCACCTCCCGGATACGTCGGGTACGACGAAGGTGGCCAGCTCACCGAGGCGGTGCGGCGTAAGCCGTACTCCGTGGTGCTCTTCGACGAGATCGAGAAGGCCCACGCCGACGTCTTCAATACCCTGCTGCAGGTGCTCGACGACGGCCGGATCACCGATTCTCAAGGGAGGCAAGTCGATTTCCGGAACACGGTGATCATCATGACCTCCAACATCGGATCCCAGCATCTCCTCGACGGGGTCACAGCCGACGGCGAAATCAAGCCGGACGCCGGGGAACGGGTGATGGCAGAACTGCGCGGGCATTTCCGCCCCGAATTCCTCAACCGGGTCGACGACATCGTGCTGTTCTCCCCACTCACCCTGCCCCAGATCGAGTACATAGTGGAACTGCAACTCACCGACCTTCGAAACAGGTTGTCGGAGAGACAGATACACCTGGAAATCACGCCGGAGGCACGCCGACTGATCGCCGAACACGGGTTCGACCCTGTCTACGGTGCGCGGCCGCTGCGCCGATACATCGCACACGAGGTCGAAACCAAGATCGGCCGTGCACTGTTGCGCGGCGAGATCAAACCGGACGGCACCATCAGCGTCACGGTGGACGGCGGCGAGCTTGCCGTCGCGTATGCCGAACCCGCCTTCGCGGCGGCCTGAGAAGAGGTAACTGGTCATGGGATCCGAAAAGGTGAAGTGCCCGAACTGCGGCAAGACCAACAACATCCCGGCAGCAGGGGAAGGAAAACCTCGCTGCGGCAACTGCCACGAGCCGCTGCCCTGGATCGCCGCGGCGGGAGACGGTGACTTCGCGGAGATCGTCGAAAAATCCTCGGTGCCTGTGCTCGTGGATCTGTGGGCGACGTGGTGCGGCCCGTGTCGCATGGTCAGCCCCGCGCTCGAGCAGCTCGCCAGAGAACACGCCGGCCAGATCAAGCTGGTCAAGGTCGACGTCGATGCTGCACCCCGGACGGCTGAACGATTCACCGTCCGCGCCGTGCCGACTCTGCTGGTGATGGACCGGGGTGAGGTTCTCGCTCGCCAGTCGGGCGCAGCTCCGGTCCCCCAGCTGCGCACGTGGCTCGATCAGGCGCTCTCGGAAAATGCCGGCGAGGAGGCGAAGTCATGAGTCCTGTCCATGCGGACCCACATGTAACCGCGATCCGGGCCGTGGTGCCCCGTACCCCGCAGGGCTGCGAGGAATGTCTTCGCCTCGGCACCCCGTGGGTGCATCTGAGGCTGTGCCTGACGTGCGGACACGTCGGTTGCTGCGACTCTTCGCCGGGCAGGCACGCGAGTGCTCACGCTCACGCCATCGGGCATCCGATCGTCCAGTCGATGGAGCCCGGCGAGGATTGGCGGTGGTGTTATGTCGACCAGAACTTCGTCTGAGGGCGCCTCACCCATCGGGTACAGCCCGCCGGTCGACGACGAGACCCCGGACGAGGAGGGCGCCTTCCCGCGGCTGACGGACGACCAGGTCGCGAAGCTCGAGGTCGGTGGCTCGCGTCGACCGGTTCACGCCGGCGAGGTGCTGATCCGAGAAGGCGCGCCTGACAACGATTTCGTCGTCGTCCTTTCCGGAAAGATCGCAGTCGTCGACGAAGGCGACGCGGACGGCGAGCGCCGGATACTGCGCGTGCACGGTCCTGGGCGTTTCCTGGGCGAGCTCGGACTCCTGGAAGGTCAGGTGGCGTTCTTCACCGCCGAAGCGATCGAGGACGGCGAGATACTCGTCGTCCCGGCCGAGCAGGTACGCGAGCTGATTGCCCACGATCCCGTGCTCAGCGATTTGATCCTGCGCGCCTACCTTGTGCGTCGGCACTTGCTGATCGGGCTCGGCTCCGGATTCCGGATCATCGGCTCCTGCTTCTCCCCGGATACGTTGCGACTTCGTGAGTTCGCGATGCGAAACCGTCTGCCCCACAAGTGGTTCGACTTGGAACAGGACGAACGAGTGGAGCAGCTGCTACGCAGCCTGAACGTCGCACCCGAGGACACACCCGTCGTGATCTGGCACGGCGAGAAGGTGCTGCGCAATCCGACGAATGCGGAACTCGCACGCGTCGTCGGGCTTCCTGTCCCGGCACCCGTCGCGGACGCAGCCAAGGACGTCTACAACCTCGTCGTCGTGGGTGCCGGACCGGCCGGCCTGGCCGCATCGGTGTACGGCGCCTCGGACGGGTTGAACACGGTGACGTTGGAGCGGATCGCTGCGGGCGGCCAAGCCAGTACCTCATCCCGGATCGAGAATTATCTGGGATTCCCCGCCGGGGTCTCCGGCTCCGAATTGGCCGAACGAGCCGTGCTCCAGGCCGGGAAGTTCGGCGCCCGCATCCTGGTGTCGGCAGAAGTGACCGGTTTGGGATCCGAGGCCGGGAACCATGTGCTCCGACTGGCGGACGGCGGGTCGGTGCACGCCCGGGCCGTTGTGCTCGCCGCCGGGGCGCGGTACCGCAAGTTGGCCGTTCAGGGGATCGAGGCGCTGGAAGGAACAAGCGTGTACTACGCCGCAACGCATCAGGAAGCACGGATATGCGGCACCGACCCGATAGCCATCGTCGGTGGCGGCAACTCCGCCGGCCAGGCCGCCGTCTTCCTCGCCGAGCACGTCTCACAGGTGCACCTGCTCATCCGCGGCGATGACCTCGGGAAGAGCATGTCCCGATACCTGGTCGACCAGATCGAACACCATCCGCGGGTCACCGTGCACCGGCACACCGAGATTCGTGCGGTCCACGGCGAGAAATACCTCGAGGCAATTGCAGTCGAGGACAATCGCACCGGCGACCAGGACACGATTCGGGTGCGCGCCCTGTTCGTCTTCATCGGGGCGGTACCGCACACAGGGTGGCTTGCCGACGCGATCGCACTCGACGACCACGGCTTCGTCCTCACCGGTGTGGACGCGATCCACGCACGAGCGGACGGCAGCCTGCCAATCAACGGCGGCCTGTCCAGGACGCTCGAAACCAGCCTGCCCGGCCTGTTCGCGGCGGGCGACATCCGCCGCGGTTCGGTGAAACGAGTCGCATCCGCCGTCGGTGAAGGAGCGATGGCCGTACGCCAAATCCATGAATACTTCGAAAGGAGCTGACGACATGCCAGTAATGGGCACCGTGAAATTCCAGCGGTTCTTCAGGGCAGCGGCCGGACTGCAGGTCGACCGGAACGATCTCAAGCGCTATACCGATTTCATCGACGACAAGATCTACGACGTGATCCTGATCGGGAAAGCCTCCGCGAAAGCAAACTTGCGCGACGTGATCGAACCGTGGGACCTGCCGATCACCAAGGGATTACAGGAGAGCATCCACCGGTTCGAAAAACTCGACGAGGAGATCGAACTTCAACCGCTGCTCGATCAGCTCACGGCCCGCCCGCCCTTGGACGTGGCCCTCTCAGAGGAGACAGAGCAACGACTGCCGCTGATCGCAGGAGGGTTGAGCGTAGCGCTGGCGCAAACCTTCGCCACGGTCGAACCGGACCGCAAGAACCCCGGCACAGCCCAATGGACAGTCGCCTTCGAGATCTTCCACCTCCTTCTGTGATTACCACCCGTCCCGGCTGACAGCGCGTCCGAGTTCGAATATGCTGTGCGGCTGCGAAAATACCGGTGCGATTCAGAACTGCCTGTCAGTTGGCGTCGACAACGGAGGATTTCCGGCGAGAGGTGCGGTTTCCGCGCTCGATTCTCGAGCAGCGAGAACTACAGTGAGGGACTCGATTACAGCCCTCAGATCTTCTGCCGTGAGCGAGTTCGGCTTACACGCCGAACCTCTGACACCGGTAGTCCGCGTGGCCAGGCGGCGAGCAGAACTTGTCGATCGCCGATCACTCCTTCGGCTCATCTGAGAACCTTTCGTCTTCACTTTCTCGATCCCCGCATCGGGCGGGCCCTGAGCACTTCTGGGCGCGCACAGCTCAAGGCCCGGCAAGGAGACCAGTGAGGGTGATATGGCCTTGCCTTGACGAACACCCGCCCGATTGTTTGCCCCCTCGAACGGAACGGGTGCCCCCGACCCGACGAAGGTTATTGCGCACTGCTTGTAGACGACAGGGTCGAAAGTCCCAGTTCCATTGTGATGAGCAAGCTTTGACGGTAGCCGAAGTGTTCTCCCTTACAGCCGGTTCGGTGTGTGCACGAACACCGACATCGTTCGCAGCGACTCCGACGAACGAGCACCCGCGATGTTCGATGCCCGATCCACCCGCAAACATCGGGAAAAGACCTATTTTGCAAAAGCATTCGGAACAGACGTCTGCAAACCAAATACCAGGCACGGGCCACCTTTCCAGGCACCGCGGCTACTGCGCCGCTAGCGTGACGACCAAGATGTTCACCTTGCCATGCAAACGGCCATGTCACTTCTTGGCATCGAAGGCGACTGAACATGATTTATACCGATCGCACTGTTTATGGTTGAAGATGTGCGGACGACATGAACGTCGACTTCGCACGGATAGTGGGTCATCGGTGTTGTGTGCTCAATGCCGACGTCGGTCATACGCCCCGACTCGCACACGCAGAGTCGGGGCTCCGGCGGATCCGTTGCCGCGCCGCCGCTACTGACGAAGTGCCGTACCGCGCCGCCCGCTTCGAATCGAGGCCGAAGGCGGCCACCGCTTTTGTCGGGACCAGGCAAAGCAGCGATCTTCAGGGACCGGAACACTTCCCCAAAGCTTCTGGCACTCTCGGTTGCAGAGTGCTAATTCGTGTGGTTATCATGTTCTCGCACAGTAAGTTCGGTCAACCGCCACAGTGGCGGTGACTTTTCTTTTCACGACATGGGAGGTGTGTTGCTGTGCTTCGTTTCGATCCTTTCACCGACATCGACGCGATCACCAAGTCCGTACTCGCCGCGGGAACCGGCAACGGACGCAGTCCACGGTTCATGCCGATGGACCTCTACAAGGTCGAGGACCAGTACGTCCTGCACGCCGATCTTCCCGGCGTCGACCCAGGATCAGTGGACGTCCGCATCGACGGCTCGACCCTGACGTTGACCGCGCACCGCACCGCCCTCTCCGAAGAGGGTGTGAGCTGGCTGGCGAGTGAGCGTTTCGCTGGAACATACAAACGGCAGCTGTCCATCAGCGACGACATCGACGCCCAACAGATCGAGGCCTCGTACGACAACGGCGTGTTGACGGTGACGTTGCCGATCGCAGAGAAGGCGAAACCGCGGCGGATCGAGGTCTCCTCCGGACCACCCTCCCGAACCGATAACGCCGGATCGACAACACAGGTGCAGATCGAAGCCTGATCCGCCTGGCCCGAACACCGCTTTGATGGTGGGGTGACTCCCGAGGACACGCGATGGGTTCTCGGGCCTCACCCACCATCGTTTCGATCTCCCACTGCACACCCGTGGCGCACACCGGTACATCCACCACACGAAAGAATCAGCGCGAGAACCCTTTAGCTGCCATGACTGCATCCACTATCCCCCCGCACGAACAATCCGACAACACCGAATCCCGCGCGCACACTCCACCCGATTGGTGGGATCACCACCGTCCGATCACCAGCGATGAATACAGCGACATGGCGTTGATGCTCGGTGCACTCTCGATACTGACGTTCTGGATGTTCGGCCTCGGCATCCTCCTCGGTGCCGCCGCCATCGGAACCGCCCTGGCAGCGCGCCGACCCGACACCCCCGGACGCGATCTGGGCGACAACACCGCCGGCGTGGTCGGGATCCTCACCGGCATTGCCGGAATCGCCTTCGGCGCCGTCTTCCTCACTGCAGCACTACCCCACCTGTAGAAAAACCGAATTCGGCACTTGTGAAATCGGATTCGGTTGTGCCGTAACGCGATCACGGTGCGCGCTGGCCAGTGTCGCGGTCGGAGCCCCGATCGCTGTGGTCCTCTACTACGTGCTGCGTTCGATCATCACGAGAGAATAAGGACTGCGCTGGTCAGCTGCACATTCCCATCACGAACCGTCGGCAGGGATCACGACCTCGCCCGCGGTCGCGAACGCCACCGGCAGTAGCGCCTACGAAGCGCTCTCGCGATCATTCATTCGCTTCGTTCGACCGCGTTCGGGTCTCCTTGATGCGTTGCCGCTGCCGAACCCCGTACGTCGCTTCCGTGACGGCATCGTCGTCCTCGAGACCCGACCCGAGAGCCCCACCTATCGTGGCGATCGACGCCAGCAGCCAGGCGAGCGTGAGGTAGTCGGAGAAGTTCACCCCGTGTCCGAGAGTGCGGGCCAGCAGTTCCGGGGGAAGTGTGAGACACGCAGTGAACAACAGTAGACAGAACAGGGCCACGTGGAGGACGGTCACGCCGATGAACAGGGTGACCACGGTCGAAATGTTGTACAGCACGGATCGATCGCGCCCCTCCGACGACTTCGGCCGCTCCCACAGTTCGTGATCGACGATCAGCCAGAGAATCATCGCCACGATCGACAGGAGCGTAGCCGCGCTCATACGCCAAGGGCCCATCGTGTCGGCGAACAACCAAATCGTACTCGTTGCTAGCGCGATCGCACCCGTGGCAAAGGCACCGACGAGCACCTTCGACAGTCCGGCGACCAGCCTCCACGGGCGGTTCGCCCGCACCATCCCCGACAACAGTCGTAACCGCCGCAGTCCTGATGGCGCGAAGTAACGACTGCCATTCTCCGTCTGCGCACACGGGAACCGTCGCGCCGCGCCCTGCGGCATGAGTTCCGGTTCACCAAGAATGCGGGCTATCGCGAGTTCGGTAACAGCGCGGACGCGGCGCTCGATGTGGATCGCACCCACCCCAGCGACAGAGACAAGCGCGAAGCAATGGCCGGGGCTGACGTCGGCCACCACCGGCAGCGTATCTTCGCGGCGCGGTAGATCAGTGAGGTATACGACGATGTCCTCCCCTTCGGACGACGGATCGACCGCCCCGATGACGTCTGCGAAGTCTGTTTGCTCGTCCGAGAGGTAGGGCTTGCTACGTACACAAGTCGTCCACCGGCGCTCGAGGCGGTCACGGCTTCGTAAACGTTGTGGCAGATACTTCGCTATGCGTTCCGCGAGAGCCGTAGCTTTGCCCGGTTCCGCGATCAACAGCACCGAGGCCTGCTCACCTGCGGCACCAGATCGCTCTCCCTGGAAGTGTTTATTTGTCTTCACCGCCTTCACCTACCCGCCCGGAGCTCCCCCAAACTCCTCGAATCCGTTGTCACTCCGAATCAATGTCGGGCGGGAGGTCGACCGCCGGATGTACCAGGGACGCGTCATCGGCCGGGGCAACGAGACACGCCGCGCACCAAGACACACGTGATCATCCCGAGTCGACACCAACCCGCCAATCAGCTCCAGCACCGAACCACAACACTCCGCAGCACTTCGCCGACTGAGCGCATTGCAGGAGGCGGTGTACACAGAGAAGCGCCGGAGAGACAATCAACTATGGACACCAACGCCTTCCCCGATATTCGGTGGGGTCACGATCGGCGATTGCTCAAGAAGCCACTGAATGCCTTCGTATCGTCGCGGATCGGGTCTTGGTATCTCCGGAAATTGACGCCGATCGACCGAAAACTGCTCGCGCACAGCAAAGGCCGACGAACGATCTTCGGTCCGATGGGGGTGCCGTTGCTGTTGTTTACCACGACCGGAAGGAAAACAGGGCAGCCCCGGACGACGCCTCTCACCTACATGCGCGAAGGAGACCGATTATTTCTGGTCGGTAGTAATTTCGGGCGACCCCATCACCCCGCGTGGTCCGAGAACCTGTTGGCCAATCGGGAGGCGACGGTGACAATCGCAGGGGCCGAGATCCCTGTGAACACAACCTTGTTGACAGGGCAGGAGGCAGAGAGCGTCTTCGAACAGTTCGTCGAATACAACCCTACGTACTCGGTGTACAAGACTCGCACGGCACGTAATCTTCGAGTGTTCGCTCTCGAACGGCGCCAAACCTGATTCCCCGCAACAAGAACAACCCCTTACTCCCGATCGGCCGGTATCGACGGAATCGCCCCGGCGAGTCCGGGGACTTCGATGTACCCCAAGTTTCGTGGAGCCGTCATTTTTACGTCAGGCTACGGGTTGACTTGTGACGTGTACGTTCTCGAACTCGATCGGTGTCAGCATCCCGAGGGCACTGTGACGGCGTTAGCGATTGCGGAAGATCTCGAAGTACTCGAACGTGGAGTCGGCCAATTCGGTCCTCGTTTTCCGTCGTTTTCGATTCAAGAGTTCGGTTTACATGCTGCCCCATAAAGATTCGATCACGGCGTGTTCATAGCAATCGCCGATCGATCCCATAGACGGGACCAGCCCTGAGTCGTGCGGGGTACATCAGTCCCCGGAAACTACGGTGCGATTCAGTGACACGGGTGCCGACGGTGATGGAGGCGGCGGCCGCGGAGCGGTGTGTGTGGCTCATCGGTTGGACGTGTGCGTGCTGCCCGATGAGCCGTGCGCCCGTGGCCGGCAATGAGTGAGCATCCGAACAGCATGAAGGACCGGCCGTCCGTGTTGTGCGGGCTGTCAAGGGCTAGCTAGAGCTTCTTGTCGAGAACAGGTCCGAGCACGCCCTGCGCGGCCGAGACGATCGTCCGCGGTGGTAATCGGAAGCGCTCAAGTGCGCACGAACCGTTTTCCTCTCCATGCTCCATCGAGCAAGGATTTGGTCAGCCGTGATCGGCGATTCTGCTCGGTCATGCGTCGGTGGTGTTGGCCTGGAAGGTTTCCGCTCGTTCAGCGGGTGAGGAAGTCGACGGCGGCGGGTGCGAATGTGTCGTGGTGTTGGAATATGCCGCCGTGCCCGGAGTCGGGGTAGATGATCAGTTCGCTTGCGGGGATTCGGCGGTGCAGGTCTTCGGAGAGGGTTGAGGGCACCATTCGGTCGTTGTCGCCGTTGGCGATGAGGGTGGGTGCGGTGATGGCCGACAGGTTTTCCGGTGTGGAGCGGCCCCACTTCTTGATCGCTGTGAGTTGGGTCTGAAAGGCCTTGACCGAGACGGGCGCATCTCGGTCGTCGGTGCGTTCCTTCAGGCGTTCGACGAATGCTGTGGCGGCGCGTTTGCCGGCGGTGTTGCGGTTGAAGAACAGGAATTCTTTCGGGTCGGACCGGGTCAGGGTAGCTCGAAGAATGTCGTAATAGGTTGTGCGGGCGACTTTGTCGATGTCCTTACCGCCGGCGGGGCCGGTCCCGGTGAGGACAAGTCTGCGCACGAGTTCGGGGTGCTCGAGCACGAGGGCTTGGGCGATCATGCCGCCGAGGGAGAACGAAAAGATATCGACCGTACCGAGTCCGAGCGCTGTGATGAAGGTGACGGCGTCGTCGGCCATCGCCTCGATGCTGTCGGGAACTTTCCCGGTAGAGGCGCCGACGCCGCGGTTGTCGAAGGCGATGACACGGCGCTTTTTCGCGATGGGGTCGATGATTCGCGGATCCCAGTTGTCGAGGTTCGCGGCGAGGTGGACGAAGAAGACGACGGGGATTTCGCCCTTCGGTCCGAGTTCGCGGTACGCGTAGGTGACGCCGCCGGCGGTGATAGTGCGGGTCGGCGCCTTCGCATAGGACGTGATGACGGGGTCGTTGCCGGTACTCATGGATTTGTCCTTATGTCGGTTGAGGTTTCGAGGTTTCGGGTGTTACTGATGACAGCTTTACCCCGGATGCCACCCTTGCTCAGTGTCCGGAGGCCTTGGGGTGTCTCCTCGAACGGGAAGACCTGCCCGAGGACGGGGCGGAGTGCGCCGTCGTCGACGAGTTCGGCGATGTTGCGGAGTTGGTCACCGCTGGCGTGCATGAAGAGGAACTCGTAGCTCACACCCAGCTTGCGAGCTTGGCGGCGGATACTGGAGCTCAGTCCGGTGATCGCGAGGCGCAGTAGCGGATTGAGCCCGATCTCGCGGGCGAAGGCTGGATCCGGCGGGCCGGAAATCCCGATAGCCTTTCCTCCTGGCTTGAGTACGCGGAGGGATTTCTTGAGGTTCTCACCGCCGAGGCTGTCGAGCACCACGTCGTAGCTGTGGAGGACCTGTTCGAAGTCCTCATTGTGGTAGTCGATGACTGTGTCGGCACCGAGGGCTCGAACGAAGTCCGCGTTTCGGGCGCTGGCTGTGGTTGCGACCGTGGCGCCGAGGTGTTTGGCGAGCTGAATCGCGATAGATCCGACACCGCCGGCGCCAGCGTGGATGAGGACTCTCTGTCCTGGCTGCACGTTGGCGCGCTCGACCAGTGCCTGCCACGCGGTCAGTGCCACCAGAGGCATGGATGCTGCTTCCGTCATGCTGATTGTTGCCGGTTTGAGGGCAAGATCGGCCTCCGTCACTGCGATGCGCTCCGCGAATGTTCCGATGCGATCCTTGTCGGGTCGAGCAAATACTTCGTCGCCGGGTTTGAACGACTGAACCTTCGGCCCGACCTCGATGACGACGCCGGCGAGGTCGTTGCCGAGGATCAACGGAAGCCTGTACGGGAGTATCTGCTTGAACTCACCGGTGCGGATCTTCTCGTCGAGTTGGTTCAGCCCGGCTGCTTCTACTCGCACGAGCACGTCACGCTCACCGACAACTGGCTCCGGCACGTCGGATTCTTGCAGTGGCCCTTTATATTTGGTGACGACGAACGCTTTCATGTCTTTGGTTCCTTCGGCTAGGGCGACGGGAAGGGTGGGGAGGCGTCGCGGCTCTGTTTTCCGCGACGCCTCCGCTTGGCTACTGCTGCGGCGCTGCAGTTCCGAGTTGCGGGTAGAGAGCTTCGATGGGCGCACTGAGTCCGGCTTTGACCTGAGCGGATGCTTCGTCGGCGAGGACTTCGTACTCGCCTGCCTCGACCGCGTCGAACACGGTGCGTACGAGGTCCGCTGGATCAGTTTTGGGGTCGGTGGAGTGCGCGGCCATGGGGGTGTCGACCCAGCCGACGTGGACGCCGACGACGTGGACGCCTGCGGGTGCGAGTTCGAGGCGAAGTGAGTTGGTCGCAGACCATAGTGCAGCTTTGGTGGCGCTGTAGATACCCGCGAAGGCGTACCAACTCAGCAGCGAGTGGATGTCTATGATGACCGACTCGTCCTGGGCTGTAAGGATCGGCGCGAAGGTGCGGGCGAGAAAGAGGGGGCCGAGGAAGTTTGTTTCGACATTGGCGCGGATTTCCTCGTCGGTATGGGTGAGGATGCCCGTGCTGGAGGTGGAAGTGCCGGCGTTGTTGATCAGAACGGTCACGTCCGATGCGGCGGAAACGACAGCTTCGATGGATGCGGGATTGGTGACGTCGAGGGCGAGGGGGACGATCCGTTCGTCGTCCCACGTACGAGGAGTGCGAGCGGTGGCATATACCTTCGACGCACCGCGAGCGAGGGCTTCGTGGACGAAGT
>NZ_LVCT01000515.1:0-749 GCF_001647205.1 Rhodococcus sp. EPR-134 | reverse complement strand
GACGTGTGCGAGGGTCGGGTAGTCGGTGTACCCCGCTTCGCCGCCGCCGTAGAGGGTGGTCGGGTCCACAGCGTTCAGTGGCGCTCCCAGGCGTAGACGGTCGACGACATCGGGGTTCGCCAGTGCGAACTGCCCCAGCGGCGCGATGTCAGCCAGACCGGCGTCGATGTCGCCGGAGATCTGCTCACGCGTGCGCCCGAAGCGCACGATCAGGACAGCGGTCGGCCACACGTCACGGAACGAGCGGAGCAAATCGTCGTCACCGACATGATGGACGTGGAGGTAGGCAAGGCTCAGTGCCGCGAGTTCCCCGACCAGGTGCGTGTACTGGGCGCGCACGCTCCCGATCTCACCTTCGTCGATCCCGCCCAACGGCATCGACGGGGAAATCCGGATCCCCACCCGATCGGCTCCGATTTCTTCTGCCACTGCCGCGGCGACCTCGATCACGAAGCGAGACCGGTTTTCCACCGATCCGCCGTACTGATCAGTGCGGTGGTTCGAGTTCGGGGAGAGGAATTGGTGCAGCAAATACCCGTTCGCAGCGTGAATCTCCACCCCGTCTGCGCCTGCTGCGATCGCGGATGCCGCAGCATGCCGGAAATCGGCGATCGTCGTCTCAATGTCGGAGATGCTCATCTCCCGCGGCACCGGAGTCTTCTGCGGACCGGTCGCGGTGAACATGTCCTGATCAGCCGAGATGGCCGAGGGGGCTACCGGCGGACGGTGATGTGTTGTGTTGTCCGGGT
>NZ_LVCT01000514.1:0-373 GCF_001647205.1 Rhodococcus sp. EPR-134 | reverse complement strand
TTCACCGGCCAGCATGTCGATGATCGGGATGACGATGACCAGTAGCCACGCGCCGGTCGCCCAGAACAATCCGAGACGAAGGTTGTCGACGAGAAACCAGGAGAGGAACGGGCTGAGTGGAATCAGCAATCCGAGCGGCCACAGGTACCTCTTGCGGTCGCGCCAGCGCGGATTTTCGCCGGACGGCGAGTCGGTGTTCTGGACAGCGTTCGATTCGGTACGCCGTGCGTCGGAAGTCGCTGTCATTCGCCGATCTCGCCTTTCGTCCCCTCGAACGATTCGCCCCACGCACCGTTCACGCTCAGCAAACCAGAACTAATGTCCGGACGGGTATGGTCCCGAAATCCAGAGCGCCCTGCTCGAAAGACGGCAC
>NZ_LVCT01000513.1:0-3528 GCF_001647205.1 Rhodococcus sp. EPR-134 | reverse complement strand
CGACCACCTCCGCACGTCGCCGAGGATCGATGATCCCTGCCAAGGCAAGGTCGAACCGCGTCGCCCTCGTCGAAGTAACGGTAACCGGCAGTGACAGAAATCATAAGCAGAGGACAGGATTTCCGCTCGTAGTGGCGACCAAAAAGACTGCGCGCCCTCAACTGGTCAGTTGCGGGCACGCAGTGAAAAGGTGAGCAAGCGTCAGAGCGTTGCAAACACCTTCGTTTTCACTTCGTTCAGCCAACCGTTCGCGGTCACGAAGTCTGTGACGCTCGACTGCAATCCGAAGACGTGCCCGGCCTGCGCCGCCGGCAGCCTCGTGAAGAGGTTGTCGTCGAGGACCGCCTGAACCGCCGCACTGGTCGACCCGTCCGCGTTCAGCGGATACAGCACGACCGTCACGCCGTTCAGGATGTCGGCCAACTGCTCCATCGGATAGGACGCGTATCCGGCATCGGTGTAATTGGTCGGAACACCGGGCCCGTACGCCAATCCGAGTTCGTTGACCACCAAATTGCCGATCGCACCGGTGGGCTGCTGAACCGAGAAAGCGCCGGGCGCGTCTCCGAGTGAAATGTGAATCCACTTGTTGGTCGCGATCACGTCGGCGTACTCGCCACGGACACGTTCGAGATTCTCTTCGTAAGCAGTCCGCGTCGACTCGAGCACGTCGGTCTTGCCAATTGCCTCAGCAAGCTCGGTGGTGATCTTCTTCCAGTCGCCTCGGCTCTCTCCCTTGACGATGACGGTGGGTGCAATGCCGGACAGACGGTCGAACGCCGCTTGGTCCACCTCGTCGGCGTCGCCGACAATGATGTCGGGATCCGCCGCAGCGATCGCTTCGAAGTTCATTTCCCCGAAAGGCCCGATGGTCGGGAGCCCGTCGACGAAGGCCTGCTGCTCCGGCGTGAATTCACTGATCCACTTGCCGTAGTCCTGCACAGCAGCCGGTTTCACTCCGAGGGACATGAGCTGCCAAGGAGTGTCGTACGACGCGGCGACGACGCGCTCAGGTGAAACCGGAACCTCGATGTCCCCGTACGCCGACGCGACGGTCCGGACGTCCGTCTGCTCGGAGTCGGCCGACGACGAGGAACAGCCGGTCACCACCATCGCACCTACGACGGCAACCGCCGCCGCTGCAATGACTCTGGAACCGAAAGAAAATGATCGAATTGCGCGCACGCAGAACTCCTACAGGGTGATTGTTTAGCCAACCCTAAGTTCATTCTGCGGCACGGCACAAGTCCGATCGAGATGCTTTGAGTCGCTGTTCGGACTAGTCCTGTAGCCAATCGGTCATTGGCGCGCGCGGATGATCGATCAGGCTTGCAAACTCCCCCGGTGTCACGCCCATCGTTCGACGAAAAGCCGCACCGAACGCGCTTTCGGAACGAAAACCCGTCTTCCGCGCCACAAACGAGATGCTTCGACCGAGTGCCAGAAGTTGCATCGCGTGATGAGCCCGCAATCGCATACGCCATTCCGAGAAGGTCAATCCGGTCTCGGCCGGAAACCTTCGTGTGAGAGTCCTCGTACTGACCTTCGCGTCGGTGGCCCACTCCTCGACCGATCGGGTGTCGGCCGGGCTGGCGACCAACTGATCTGCGATCTGCCGAAGCCACGGCGTCGTCGGCAGCGGTACATCGAAAATCAGTCGCGGAACAGGTTCGACGAGGTCGATGGCAAACGCCTCGGCTCGTCGACGAGCCGCGTCGGTCAGGTCGTCTCGGGTGAGGTGATCGAGTACTTGTTCGAGCAGCGGAGGGGTGGACAAGGCCACCACACGATCCAACCCGGTCACATCGGATGCCACCAACCACGTGCACGACAATTCTGTGCCGCTGCGCGCTGTCACCTCGTGGGGAACAAAGGACGGGATCCACAGACTGACTCCGCTCGGCACCGTGTACACAGTCTCCGGAGTACGGACCTCGAGAACACCGTCGATCGCCCACAGCAATTCGTGATCGCTGTGGCGGTGCATCTCCCAGGTGTAGTCGGAATCGACGGCCAGCCGATTGGTCGCCAACCGCAAGTACCCGTCGGCACTGACGCGCAGCGGTCGAACGACGCGTTGCCACTCGGACAGTTCGTCGAGCGGACTGCTGAGCGGGTAGTCGATCTGCTCGCTCACCGCAGCGTCGACAGTTCGGGATGTCCGAACAGGCCAGGCAACCCACCGGTGTGCAGGAAGACCGTTTTTGATCCCGCCGTGATGGCTTCGTCCTTCACGAGTTGGATCAATCCCGCAAAGGCTCGGCCGGTGTACGTCGGGTCGAGGAAGATGCCCTCAGTACGAGCCAAACATCGGATCGCGCCGGCTGATGCTTCCGTGAGCGTCGAATATCCTTGTCCAACTTGGTTTCGCAGGATCTGAAGATCTGCGGCTCGCGCGGTCGGACCAGGCATCTCGTCCAACAACCCAGCGACAGTCGACACCGGGTCGGCAACAGCCCCGACGTCGACGCCCACAACTCTGTCGACGCCCAGATGCGCGACAAGGCCTGCCATCGTTCCACCCGATCCGAGTGCAACCACGACGCGATCGACGCCGGCGAGTTGCTGTTCGATCTCGCGTGCGCAGTCCACGTATCCCTGCGCAGCCACCGCGCTGGTACCACCGAAGGGAATGACAAAAGGTACACCGCCCGAGTCCGCGACGGCCTGCACCGCGGCGTCGAGCGCGGATGCCGTGTCCCCACCGGCCCAGACGATCTCAGCGCCCGCGAGTGCATCCAGAACGAGATTTCCCTGCGCGGATTCCGGCTCGGCACCACCGAGCACCAGCACACAACGCAATCCCAAACGGGCTGCTGCCGACGCAGTCAAGCGAGCGTGATTGCTTTGCGGTGCACCGGTAGTGATCAGAGTCGTCGCGCCGACGGCCAAAGCCTGAGCGCAGGTGTACTGCAGCTTTCGGATCTTGTTGCCGCCGCCGCCCAGGCCGGTGACGTCGTCACGTTTGATCCACAGATCTTCCGGCCCCAATCCGAGTGCCTGCGCGCAACGCGCCAGAGGTTCGACGGGCGTCGGCCAACTGCCCAAGCTGATCGGCGGAACGGCGGAACTCAACATTTGACGAGTCTAGTTCGACCGTGCACCTACAGGCTGGGCTCGCATACAGTCGGGACATGGGAACTTTCACGACGACCACACGTGATGTACCGCTGACCGTCAGCCGACCGGATTCGCCGAGTGAACCGAGACATGCGGTAGTAGTTCTCCAAGAAGCGTGGGGCGTGAACCAACACATCGAGAGCATCCTCGAACGCCTCGCCGATGCCGGCTACCTTGCCGTCGCCCCGCATCTCTACCACCGCGGCGCACAGACCTCCTTCACCGACTTCCCGTCCGCGAAGGATGCGCTCATGGCACTCGACAGCACAAGCATCGGCCACGACGTACGTGCCGCCGTCGACTACAGCCGATCCGAGGGAGCAGACAAAGTCGGCTCCCTCGGATTCTGCATGGGCGGCACCGCATCCCTGTGGTGTGCCGCCGTACCCCTCGTCGATTCCGCTGTCA
>NZ_LVCT01000512.1:0-6679 GCF_001647205.1 Rhodococcus sp. EPR-134 | reverse complement strand
GCGACCTCGATCCGAGTATCCCGCCGGAGAGCGTCGAGCAATTGCGCGCAACCGCGTCCGATCTCGCCCGGGTGTACCGCTATGCCGACGCCGGCCACGCGTTCAACAACGACACTTCGACCAGCCACTACGCCCCGGATTCTGCTGCCCTCGCCTGGACCCGCACTATGGAGTTTTTCGCCGAAACCCTGTGATTGCCAATGTAAGTCAGGGAACCCGCTTGACCACCGTGCCGGTGATCTCGTCCTGAACCTGTTCAGCCGTTACCGCTCGACTCTGCGCCCGACGTGATCGGGTGAAGTAGTAGATGCCGATCACGGCAAGAACAAACGGCACCCCGAACACCAAGGTCATCTTGAAATCCTCGACCCACAATGTCGTGACGAGGATCGCGACCATGAGGACACCACCCAGTATCGTCCCCACCGGGAAGAACGGAATCGTGAACGAGAGGGTTCGTCCTTCGCTCGCCATCCGCTTGCGAAAGAACCAGTGCGTCACGAAGATCAGCAGCCACGTCGCCATCGCCCCGAACATCGACAGCGAGATCATCAAGGTGAATGCCTGCTCGGGAAAGAGCACGTAGACGATGGTTGCGACGGCGATACCCGACGTCGACAGCAGCAAGGCATTGACCGGTGAGCCGTTGGCCCTGACCTTGCCGAGAATGGCCGGCGCGTCACCAGCACGGGAGAGCGAGAACATCATTCGCGAAGACACGTACAGCTGACTGTTCATCGCGGACAGCGCGGCGATGATCACCACGAAGTTCAGCACACTGTCTGCGCCCGGAATCTTCACAACCTGCATCACCGTGACGAAGGGACTTCCGCCGCTCAAGATCTTGTCCATCGGAGCGATTGCCAGAATCAGGGCAAGCGTTGCGATGTAGAAGACGAACAGTCGGACGATCGTCACACGGAACGCCTTCTTCACCGCCACCGCGGGGTTTTCCGCCTCACCGGCTGCAATGGCGATCATCTCGATGCTCAAGTAGCTGAAGATCGATACGATCACGGCAAACCACATGCCGGACAAACCATTCGGGAAGAATCCGCCACCGGCCGTGTAGTTGTGAAATCCGTAGTCCGGGTTCCCGCTACCGAACACTACGTACGCTGCCATCACGATGAACGCCACGATCGCGAAGACCTTGATCGTCGAGAACCAGTACTCCATCGTTCCGAAGGCCTTGACGTTGAACATGTTCACGCCGATCAGCACTCCGGAGAACAACACGATCCACAGCCATGACGGTACGTCGGCGAACCAGAACTGCATATACTCACCGATTGCGGTGACCTCGGTACCGACCGCGAGGACGATGCACGACCAGTAGAGATAGCGAACGAGGAAGCCGATCAACGGTCCGACGTAGAACTCTGCGTACGCACCGAACGAACCTGATGTCGCATGTGCAACAGTCATTTCGGCGAGGGCACCCATCAGCAGGAGGGCGATCAACCCGCCGATCGCGTAACTGATGATGACGCTCGGGCCGGCAAAGCCGATGGCGAACTTACTGCCGAGGAAGAGTCCGGTGCCGATTGCACCGCCGAGCGCGATCATGCTCATCTGCTTGGGGCCGAGTTCGCGTTTGAGACCTGATTCTCGCTGCTGAATGTTTTCGAAATCACTCATGAAAGCTCCTTGCGAAAGGCGGTACCTCCCGGTCCGCGGAAACTTGGAAGAATCAGGTGACTGCGTCGCGCTCGCGGAATTCGGGGCGATCCCAGGACTTGTTCTCGAGGATGTCTCGCAACACGTCGACGGCGTTCCACACGTCGGCGTATCCGAGATAGAGCGGAGTGATACCGAACCTCAGCACTCCTGGTTCGCGGTAGTCGCCGATGACGCCCCGCGCGATGAGAGCCTTCATGATGGAATAGCCCTCGGGATGAACAAAACTCACGTGCGATCCACGACTCTCGTGTTCGCGCGGCGTGATCAACTCCAAACCGTAAGCAGCGCAACGCTCCTCGACGAGGCTGATGAAGAGATCGGCCAGCGCGAGCGACTTGCTGCGGATGTCGGCCATGTCAGCTTTGAGCATGACGTCGAGACCACACTCGACGAGTGACAACGACGTGATGGGTTGAGTACCACTCAGAAACCGTCGTATTCCTGCGCCGGGTTCGTAGGCCGACTCCATCGCAAATGGTCGCGCGTGCCCCCACCACCCGGACAGCGGCTGGATTCCGGTGTTCTGATGGCGACGGTTGACCCAGATGAATGCAGGTGAACCCGGACCACCGTTGAGGTACTTGTACGTACACCCCACCGCGAAGTCGGCGTCGGCACCGCTCAGATCGACAGTGACGGCGCCGGCCGAGTGTGCGAGATCCCAGATCATGAGGGCGCCACGTTCCTGCACTGCTGCAGTGACTTCCGTCATCGCATACAGGTTTCCGGTGCGGTAGTTGACGTGCGACAACATCACTACGGCGGTGTCCGGTCCTACTGCTTCGGTGAGGTCGCCCGGTTGGTCGATCAGGCGTAGTTCGTATCCCTGATCGAGCAGCGAGATGATGCCCTCCGCAATGTAGAGGTCAGTGGGGAAATTGTCGCGCTCGGAGACGATCACCTTCCGGCTGGGATCCTGTGCAGCCGCGATGGACAGCGCGGAGGCCAATGCCTTGAACAGGTTGATCGACGTCGAATCCGTTACTACCACTTCGCCTTCACCTGCTCCCAGCAACGGGGCAAGTTTGTCACCGAGGCGGACCGGGAGGTCGAACCATCCAGCCTCGTTCCAACTGCGAACCAAGCCGTTGCCCCACTCGTCGCCGATCACTCTCGCGGCGCATTCCTGCGCGGCAATGGGACGCGCGCCGAGCGAGTTTCCGTCGAAGTAGAGAACGCCCTCCGGAATCGCGAACTCGCGGCGGAACTCCCTCAGGGGATCCACTGCGTCGGCCTTGACGCAGTCTTCCAACGAAAGTGTGGTTGTCGATGTCATGACGATTCTTCTCCTGCATGTGTCGGCGTTGAGGGTGATGAAGGCAGAGTCCGGAGCACGGCGCGTACCGGGCTGGCATCGAGGTCGAGGAACTTCAGCGGCAGTGCGATCAACTCGTAGTAGCCTTCGTCGACGTCGTCGAGGCAAAGTCCTTCGAGGATCGCGACGCTACGATCGCTTGCCGCGTGGTGCCCGTCCATGGTCTTGCTGTCCATCGGATCGAACGAGGCGCCGTCGATTCCGATCAGAACTCCACCGCGGTCGGCGAACCAGTGGGTCAGCTCCGGAGATACACCGGCGAAGTCGTTGTCCCACTTGCGTGGGTACTTCGGGTACGTCCTCAGAATCAGCCGTTGCGGCAGATGTCCGCCGAGTCGCTCCACCGTCTCTTCGACGGGCCTGATGCAGGCGGCACCGTCGACCCCCGTCATGTCGACCACCAGTGCTTCGCCGAGATAGGGCTCGAGGGGAACGGAACCAATGGTCGCGCCGTCGATGCGAGTGTGCGCCGGCGCATCGGCGTGAGCACCGATATGCGGAGTGGTGGTGATTCGGTTGATGGTGACGGCGTCACTGCCGCCGAGGTCGGACGTGACAGCGCGGGTGAAGGCGGTATCGCCTGGCCACACGGGCGTCGATTCGGAGATCGGCGGGCTGATGTCGATCAACCGCGCCCTCCAGTCGCCCGTGTGGCGGCCGATCCTCGGAAACATCCAGACCCCTTCGTCGCAACAGTCGACTGTGTCGATCTCGACCGTTTGATAATTCGATGTGTTTGGCAAAAGCTAGGATCATCGACGGGCGCGGTCAATAGATGCTGAATATTTTCGCGACGGCAGGGAGAAATCGGATGATAAATGCGATCGAACGGGCAGCTGCCGCAGCTCGGCCGAATCATGTTCGGCTCGACGACGTCGATACAGCGATTCTCCGCGAACTCGTCCGGGATGCACGCATCCCCAACAACGCACTCGCCGAGAAGGTCGGGATAGCGCCGTCGACCGCTCTGGCGCGGATGCGTGCGCTACGCGAATCGGGCGTCATCAAGGGGTTTCACGCAGACATAGACCTCGAGCTACTCGGCCTCGAGATCTCGGCGATGGTGTCGATTCTGATTCACTCCCACGCCAGGAGCCGGATGACGGAAATTGCCGAGCACCTGAGCGGATTGGATTCCGTTCAGCGAGTGTTCCTGATGAGTGGGGACCGTGATCTCCTGGTACACGTGTCGTGTGAATCCCCCACTCGGCTTCGCGATTTCGTCAGCGCGCACCTCAACGATCCGGCCATCGCCAATACCCAGACCAACCTGATCTTCAGCGAACTGAGTCAAGGCGGCTGAACTGCAGCTGTCGCCAAGGCGTCTTCGGGTGCTTCCGAGATCGACACCTCGATTCGAACTTCCCCCACTAGAGTCGAACGGCATGTTGCCACTCGGGTTGTCCATGCTCTGGGAGTCGGTGGAGTCGGAAGCCGCTCTGAAGCAGCGATTCGGATTCAACAGCTTCCGCGCAGCCACCCATTGGGTCTCGGCGGTACTCGAGCAGACTTGGGGATTGACGGCCCTCGAATGCTCGCGAATGGCGATCAGTGACCAGAACGCGATCGTGTGGGTTGCGAGCGACCGCGGTGGGCTGGTGGTGAAGTGGTCGCGCGCCACAGAGCGCTTCGCGAACCTGGAGGCGTCGACGCGCCTGCTGAGCGCACTCGCCGCGCAGGGCGTGCCCGTTCCGTCACCAATCACGTCCCTGAACGGATTGGACCGGGAAACACTGCTGGTCCGGGAAACACTGCTGGCCTGGGAAACACTGGAAGGGCCTTCGTGCGCAGTGTCATTCACCGTACTGCCGGAGTTGGCGGGAGATTGGTTGGACGTGCAAGACCGCGCGGCGGTCCGTTCGGCAGGAGCATGTCTGGCAGAAATACACCGAACGCTCGGCGCCACCCATGTCGACGGATCGGTTTTCTCGTCGCGCAGCACCGGGTTGAAGGAGCGCATCGGTGGTTGGCTCGAGAATTTCGACCGCGGGTTCGCGCCTGAGGCAACGCGTAGGCTCGTGGGCCTCCTGGCGCGTGCGTCCGAGCTCGATGACCAAACTCAACTGGTACACAACGACTTCCGTGCAGCCAACATCTTGACTCGAAACTCTCGGACCACCGGAGTACTCGACTTCGACGACGTGGTGATCGACCACCGGGTGAGCGACCTGGCCAAGGCAAGCGTCTATCTGGGCACCCTGTTCACCGATTGGCGACCGACACCGATCGCGGTACGGCAGAGCCTGCGCGCCGGCTACGAATCCGTCCGTCCCCTCAGCCGATCCGAGACAGAATGGTTCGAGATCCTCGAGCTGTGGCACGGCCTGATGGCAATCCCGGGTGAGAACGACACCGCCGGTTGGGCATCAGCGTTGTGACAAAAGTGGGGACGCCGGTACCGGCGTCCCCACTTTCGTTCTGATCACATCAGGATCCGGCGCGGATCCATTCTTCGAGGTGCGGTGCCTCGGTGCCGATCGTGGTGCCGTCGCCGTGACCGGTGTGAACCTTGGTCTCGGCGGGGAGCGCGAACAGCTTGTCGCGAATGGACCCGATGATGGTCGGGAAGTCTGAGTACGACCGCCCCGTTGCGCCGGGTCCACCGGAGAACAAGGTGTCGCCGCTGAACAGTTCCCCCGCCTCGGGCAGGTAGAGGCAGGTCGACCCCGGGGAATGGCCCGGTGTGTGGATGGCCAGAATGTCCGTACCCGCCACAGCAATACGCTGATCATCTTCCAAGCTCAGATGCTTCACCCCGGGGTGAGTCATCTCCCAGAGGACATCGTCGGCCGGGTTCAGGTAGATCGGAGCGTCGAGTTTCTCGGCCAGCTCCGGCGCAACGGTGACGTGGTCGTTGTGGCCGTGGGTGCAGACGATTCCGATCACCTTGCGTCCACCGACAGCGTCGATGATCGGCTGCGCGGTGTGAGCTGCGTCGACGATCACCACTTCGTTGTCGTCACCGATCAGCCAGATGTTGTTGTCGACGTCCCATGTTCCGCCGTCGAGGCTGAACGTGCCCGAGGTGACGACGCGATCGACTCGCAATGTCACAGGACCACCACCGAACGAAGGACCTCGCCGCGGTGCATCGTCTCGAATGCCTTCTCGACCTCGTCGAGCTTGATGCGCTCGCTGACGAACTTCTCGAGCGGCAGACGCCCCTGCTGGTACAGGTCGACCAGAACGGGGAAGTCACGCTCGGGCAGGCAGTCGCCGTACCACGACGACTTGAGGGCTCCGCCGCGCGAGAAGAAGTCCACCAGCGGCATTTCCAGCTTCATGTCCGGCGTCGGAACTCCCACCAGCACTACGGTTCCCGCGAGGTCGCGGGCGTAGAACGCCTGCTTCCAGGTCTCGGGACGGCCGACTGCGTCGACAACCACGTCGGCGCCGAAACCTCCGGTCAGCTCCTGGACCGCTTCGACGACGTCGTCGACCTCGGTGGCATTGATCGTGTGCGTGGCACCAAGTTCCGTGGCCCACTCCAGCTTTCGAGGATCCCGGTCGATGGCGATGATGGTATTGGCACCGGCCAGGCGTGAACCCATGATCGCTGCGTCGCCGACGCCGCCACACCCGATCACGGCCACTGAATCACCGCGTCCGACGTTGCCGGTGTTCATCGCGGCACCCATGCCGGCCATGACGCCGCAACCGAGCAGTCCGACGACAGCCGGA
>NZ_LVCT01000511.1:0-7916 GCF_001647205.1 Rhodococcus sp. EPR-134 | reverse complement strand
GTCTTCGAGCGTCATCTTCTGCTCGGCGTTGAACGTGTCGAAGCAGTACTGCGGGCGGCCACGCTTACACGCACGACACTGCCCGCATACGGCACGCCAGTTGAGGACGACGAAGTCGCCCACCTCGACGTGAGTGACACCGGGGCCGACGCTCTCGACGATGCCCGACGCCTCGTGCCCGAGCAGGAACGGGTACTCGTCGTTGATTCCGCCGTCGCGGTAGGTCAGGTCGGTGTGGCACACACCGCACGCTGCAATGGCGACCACTACCTCATTGGCGCCGGGATCGGGGATCGTGATGGGGACGATTTCGACGGGGGCACCCTTGGATCGGGCGATGACGCCGCGTACCTGCTGTGGCATGGCTTTGCTCCTGGCTTCGTGCGATTGAGGACGTGTCGTCACATGGCGCCGTGTTTTCACATTGCGATATGTGCACTCGTTGAAAGGTTAGCCCGAAGCAGGTGCCCGCAACCCTGGTCGAACTGACTGACCGACCTGGCCGAAAGGACTAGGGTGCAGGCTTCACGCCGGCCTCGGCGCCCGCGGCGGCCGCCGCACCCCGACTCTCGACGCCCAATTTCCGCAGGACCCCGGCAACATGAAACTTGACTGTGCTCTCACTGACGCCGAGTCGCTCCGAGATTGCCTTGTTGCGCCGTCCGGCCACCAGATGCTCGAGTACCTCGAACTCCCGCGGAGCCAGTTCCGTCAGGACGTCGCGGTTCGGTAGGGCGACGGGCGCGTCGAGCGGGATGGTTGCGCTGATCCGGTTCCCCCACCCGGGCGTCGACTCGGATTCGACGGTTCCACCCAAAGTCTCTACCCTCGAACGTAATTGGCGTTCCACGTCGATCACGTCGGCTTCACCACCACCGTCGTCGCGGATGTCGATCGAGAGCGAAGCCGCGTCGAGGGTCCAGGCCACCCGGATTCGCGAGAGCGTCTGCTGATCCGACAAGGCCAAGACCGCGCCGCGGACGACCGCGCGGGCGCCGTGCGCCACTTCACCGGGTAACCCACGCCCGTCGACGGGTGGCTCCACCAACTCCAACGCGATTTCCCGATGCTTGAGCAGCGAACGCAATTCCCCACGCATCCGCGCAAAAGCGGTGGTGGTCGACTCCTCGGCCAACTCGCGGTGCACGTCGACGGCCGAACGCAGGCCGATCAGGGCCGAAGCCGCAGTCTCCCTGGCCGAGGTTCGAGCACGCGTGTCGTCGAGATCCGCCGAGCGCAGCGTCGCCAGCATCGTCTCGAGGGTGGCCGCATGCACCTCCGTCATCTCTGCCACGGTGCGTGCACGCTCGGACGACGCTGCCCGCGACTCGGCGAGATATGCCGGACTCGCGTTCCGCACCTGGAGCTGAATTCCGGTTGCAGTCACCGCGAACAGTGCCTGGATCAATTCGAGGGATGCCGCCTTCACCGGTCCGGGGTGTGGCGTCAGCACGAGGAGGGTGTCTGTTCGATCGAGCATCGCGAGCACTTCACGATCCCGGCCGGCGATAGCGCATTTTCCCCGAAATATCTGTCCGACAGTGAGATCCGTACGGATACGGTCGAGTTCGGCGATGGTCACACGATCGACGACGGCTGGATCCCCAGCGACCTTGCGCGGCCTACCGGTGCATTCACGGGTGAAGATCACCAGGGAAGTGTGCGGCGCCATGTCCGCGATCAACGTCGAAAATCGTCGGCCGATTTCGGGAAGTGGTCCCACCAACACGTCTCGAAGGGCGGTGATCAGTAGCGCATTGTCGGTGGTGCTCACCGTTCAACGATAACCATCCGGTTCACTGGTGCAGCGTGGTCTTCATGAGCATCACGTTGTAGTCGGACCACGTGGTGGCGAGAAAGTAGAGGTCCTGCCCCTGCGACCAGGGGTGCATGTACGCGCCGTAGAGTCCCGGAACCGCGTCGGTGCCGATCACGACGTCCGGTGCGCTCCACGGGCCGGTCAGGTCCGAGGCCGTCCGCAGCACCAGCGCTCCCCACTCGTTGGAGTACATCGCGACGAACTTTCCGAGATAGTTGTTGTACTGCACCGACAGTTCGCTGACATCCCCGTCGAGAACTACTGCAGCGGCAGCAGGATTGTTGGGGACCCATGCCTTTCCGTCCCAGTATTCGTACGCCGCGACGTCCGCGATGGAGGCTTCCTTGACTCGCGAGAGACGCCCCTCGCCAAAGCGTCCGGCGGGGGTGCCGAAGTTGTAGACGTAACCACCGTCTTTGACGAAGGACCCCATCTGGAAGTTGTCGTTACCTGTCAACGGCAGATTGGGCCGGGACGAGGCCGGTTCGATCTGCCAGGTCTCACCGTTGTCGTGCGAGGACGCGATCTGCGAGAAGTTGGTGACCCACTCGCCCGACCCTCCCCACGAACGTATCGACATGTAGTTGACGTACTGAACGCCGCCCACGGAGATACCCGTCGTCGGAATACTGCTGGTTTCGACGCCGGTGACTTTCAGACTTCCGATGATCTCGCGCGAGTGATTCGGTCGGTCGGTCGGTGAGGAGTCGATGTTCATGCCGTCGGACAGATTTCCGTCCGAGCTACGGAACAGGACGTTGCTGCGCCAGTCGCCGACCACCCCGGAGCACAGAGGGTCAGATCCGATACCGACGGTGTCACCGAAAGCTGTCAGGACCTGACCTGCGCCGTTGTCCCACATGATGCCCAGATCCGTGCCGAGAACGTTGAACCGCTCGACGGTTTGGTTGGGGCTCAGCGCGCCCGTGATGTACTCGACCGCCGAGGTGCGGCCTTGCAATTCCGGCAGTTTGCCATCCGTGCCGTTGAGCCAGGGAATCGGATTGGTCGGCCCACCTGATTGATCCAAGCTCCCGGTGACATTGCAATCCCACGGGGATGCATTGGCCTGGGTCGCCCCCAAGACCGCGGTCGACGCGAGTACACACGTCACTGCTGCTGTCGATATCTTCCGCATCCGGCGCATCGCTCCCCTTTCGCGGGGGAGATCCGGACTCTACGAGGTGTGTTGCTCGACCGGATCGGTTCATCCACCCACGAGAACACAAGGTAACAGGTAAATCGGTCAATCAGGACAAAACGGGCTTATTCGGTGGAGATGGATTTCAACCATTTCTCCATCACGGCTGCGGCAATCTCGAGCCCCTGCGACTCGGCTGCACTCAACTGCTGCATGAAGATGCGCGGACCGTCCGCTCCCAGCGAAGCATGCAGCGAATCGCGGTACTCGGCCAGTTCCATCCATTCGCGCGCCACCGCGGAGGACGCTTCGAGGTGAAACTGAACGGCGTAACTCTGCTTGTATCGGGAGAGTTGATTCGGATACTTGGCTGAACCAGCGAGCCGCACCGCGCCGTTCGGAATGTCGAAGGTATCCGAATGCCATTGCATTGCAGGAAATGTGGAGGGCAGATCTCCCCACACGGGATCTTGCCGGCCCTCGACAGTCAAGGTGATCTCCTCAACTCCGACTTCAGGCACAGCGCCCGTGTAGACGCGAGCACCCAGCGCCGCGGCGAGCAACTGCGAACCCAGACACACTCCCCACACCGGGACGTCGCTCTCGACCAGATCGCGAATGTATTCGATCTCGGATGCCAACCACTCGACCTCGCCCTGATCGCCGACGCCCATCGGCCCGCCCATCACGATCACGGCGTCGAACCGTCGATGTGCCGGAAGCGGGTCGGTGCCCAGAAGAACAGTCTGCACGTCTCCGTAGCTCTCCAGGACAGGCGAATACGCCGCTGGGGGTTCACACTGCGCGTGTCGTAGCTCCAGAAAATGCATGCTCGCGGTCCTTTCGCTCCCGATGCCTGTAAGCCTATGGCCCTTTCTGCTGCCGGTCGCGGCGGCGCCACGCTTGACAACTACTTGCCATTTCCCGCACTCTGATCACCAAGACGTGGAATCCAATATATTGGATTCCAGAAGGGTGTACTTGTCACATGAGAATGGCCACGAGCGACCCCGTCATCGGAATACTCGGAGGCATGGGGCCCGCCGCTACTGCCGACTTTTACTCCAAACTCGTTGCGCTGACACCAGGTTCGACGGATCAGGAGCACCCCAAAGTTGTCATCTGGGCCGATCCCACCGTTCCCGACCGGACATTGGCACTCACCGAGAACGGCCCTGACCCCACTCCGTGGCTGATCCGCGGTGCGCGCGTTCTCCGAGAGTCGGGCGCGACGACGCTCGCCATCCCATGCAATACCGCCCACGCCTTCCTGCCCGCCATCTCGTCCCAACTGGGACTTCCCGTCGTCCACATGATCGACGAAGTCGCTCGGCACATCCGGACGCTCTCACCCGCCGTCACATCCGTCGGACTATTGGCCACCACGGGGACGGTCCGCACCGGGTTGTATCAACAATGGCTGTCGGAACACTCGATTGACGTCCTGGTGCCCGGACCTGCGATCCAGGACGAACTGGTGATGCCGGCGATCCGAGCAATCAAGAGCGGCAACGTCGGAGACGAGACCACCGACAAGCTCGTCAGGGCCGCTGATCTTCTCGTCGAATCGGGCGCGCAGGTCGTCGTGGCCGGATGCACCGAGATTCCGCTCGGACTGTCCGCCGACGCCACAACCTGTCAGATCATCGATCCGGCAACAATTCTCGCCCGCGCTCTGCTCCGGCGGGTTGCAGATGCCCGGAGACACCCTTCGATGGTCGTTTCGGGCTGACCTGCAGCAGGGAGGCTGCAGAGTACGATATCCAGTATGTTGCGTGGCGGTAAACCGGTTGAGCGAGCACGAATGAGCGACATCGCTCTCGAACGCATTCGCGAAGCGATCGTCACCGGTGAACTGGCGCCGGGCTCGAAGATCAAGGACAGCGAACTCGCCGAGTATCTGGGCTTGAGCAGAACTCCGGTCCGCGAAGCGCTCGCAAGGCTGGTCGACACCGGACTCGTGGAAGCGAAACCCGGTGCGTACACGCGCATCACCACCCTCGACCGCGGCGACGTCGAGGCAACACTCGCAGTCATCGAAGCTCTCGACCAACTGGCCGTCGTCACCGCTGTACCGAATCTCACCGACGAGATGATCGGGGCGATGCGTTCGGCCAACAAGGACTTCGCTGCCGCCGTCAAACGAAACGACATAGGCCGAGCCCTGACCGCAGACGATCGCCTACACAGCGTCATCATCGATGCTGCGGCGAATCCGCTGTTGAAGAAGCTGATTCACCAGGTTCACCCACAAATTCACCGCATCTACTACCGCAAGTTCTCGAGCCTCCTCGGGAGCCAGGACTCCGTCGATCATCACAACAGGCTGATCAAGCTGTGCGCAGACCACGATGCCGAGGCGGCAGCGACGCTGTCAGCCGAACATCGACGCCATCTCGGCGGGCTGATCGGCGAACTTTTCGACGCCGACGAGTTCGCGCTCTCGGACTGACCGAGTCCGGGTACAAGTTTCGGCGCTTGCCTATATTGGTCATTGCCGATATAAATGACTGGTGCATGCATTCGACGTTCTCGGAGACCCAGTGCGGCGACGAATCATGGAACTCCTGTCCGGCGGCGAGCGCTCGGCGGGTCAGATCGCCGAAGTCGTGGCAGCGGAGTTCGGAATCTCGCAACCGACCGCGTCCGGACACCTGCGAGTACTCCGAGAAAACGGATTCGCCACCGTCCGCAGCGAAGGCACCAGGCGTCTCTATGCCGTCGAGCCCGCGCCATTGCAAGAAGTGGACCAATGGCTCGACGGATTCCGGCAGTTCTGGAGCGGCCCTCTCGACGCATTGGCCACAGAACTCGCACGCGGGAAACGACGCGGCTCGAAGCGGAGCAGATCTTCACAATCGAATTCTTCCGACGAAGGAGACTCACAATGACCGAGATCGCGAACCAGGACACCAGCCTCACCGCGGTGGAGCGGAGCATGGGTAACCGCGACATCGCAGAAGGTTCGGCTCGAACTGCCGTACTCAAGCGCCGCTACAACGCGTCGGTCGACGACGTCTGGGATGCCATCACGACCCCTGACCGCATCAACCGTTTCTTCCTTCCGGTGAGCGGAGACTTCCAGGTGGGCGGCTCTTACGCCTTCGAAGGCCAGGCAAGTGGCGAGATCCTGGCCTGCGACGCCCCACACCTGCTGCGACTGCAGTGGACACCGCCCGGCGATCGTGGATACAGCGATCAGGTCGAGATCCGGCTGACTGCCGACGGCCCCGACGCCACCTGGCTCGAGTTGGAGCACGCCTCCGTCGCCGATGTCTTCCGTAACGACCCGGACACCGGCTGCTACGGCGTCGGAACCGGCTGGGAAGGCCCACTTCACTACCTGGGCGAATACTTGCGCGGCACTCTCCCTGATGCGCCGAGCACCGAGTGGTACACCTTCGACGAAGCAGAGGAGCTTCGTCTGGCCAACTTCCGAGGGTGGGAGTGGGCAAAGATCGAGGCAGAGCACGGCGGCCGATAACGCCCAATTCTTCGAAAACGGTCACAGGATGGCCGTTTGCTTTGTATCGTGACCGAGCTGGACGTATGTCCAGCAGTTTTGGTGGCTTCCTTTCGTGCCACACCTGCTTCGGTCCACGAGAAGAGAGCTCCACATGGCGCCACAACCCGTAGTCGACAACGCGGCCACGACGCGACGCACGCACATCATCCGGACAGTTCTCGCTGTCCTCGTCATCGCACCGCTGTCGATTGCGGCGTTCTACATGTGGGCACTGTGGGATCCGGGCGACACGGTCAACCGCTTGCCCGTCGCCATCGTCAACGCCGATGCGGGCACAGAACTCGACGGAACACGTCTGCAAGCCGGCGATGAAGTTGTTGCCGCGCTCGTCGAGAGCGGAGACGTTGCATGGAAGGTCGTCTCGGAACAGGAAGCCGCCGACGGCGTCAACGACGGCACCTATTACTTCTCGGTCGTCATTCCGAAAACTTTCAGCGCGGATGTGGCCAGTGCCGCATCAGGTTCGGGCCGCAAGGCCGAACTCGACGTCTTGTACAACGACTACAACAGTCTGGTCGCCGGCCCGGTCGGTGAAAGCATCATCGCTCAAGTGCGCTCGGCGGTCTCCGAGTCGATCGGCGAGCAGTCCATCGACCAGGTGCTGGTCGGGTTGGGTGAACTCGGAACAGGATTCGGTGAAGCAGCAGCAGGAGCGCAACAGCTGTCCGACGGATCCTCCGAAGCGCTTGCCGGAACCAACGAGCTCTACGCTGGAAGCAAGGAACTCGCCACCGGCATGGGCGAAGCAAATCAGGGCGGCAAGGAGCTGGCCGCCGGAGCCGGCGAGCTGGCTGCCGGAGCTGGCGAAGCTGCTGCAGGCTCGGGCGAGCTGAGCAGCGGACTCAACCAGTTGGTCGGGGGAACCGACGAACTCGGCGCAGGCGCCCGTCAGATCAGCGAAGTGGTCGACATGGTCACCACCCCGGTACTCGACCTCGCGGGGTCCTCGGACGCCGTCGTCGGTCAGATCGACGCCCTCACGTCGATGCTTCGAAACTCGGCCGATCCGGTCTCCGCCGGACTCGTCGAAGCCCTGGCTGGACTGCGGGCTTCCCTGACTGCACAACCGTCGGACGACGACGTGATCGGTCAGCTCGGTCAGCTTCGCGACGGCGCGCGGGAAATCTCGCGGCAGCTCACTGATCCGAGCAGCGACTACCGTGGTGGGCTCCTTGCCGCCGCGGCCGGTGCAGGTGAACTCAACACCGGCCTGGGCCAACTGTCCGACGGTGCAGGCCAACTCGCTACCGGTGCACAGGAACTCTCCACCGGGCTGGGGCAGTTGGACACTGGAAGTACTGCGCTCCGTGACGGTCTCGGGCAGCTATCGGCCGGCGTCGGCGAGCTCGACGCGGGTAGCGCGGAACTCGCCACCGGTTTGTCCGACGGTGCCGCCCAGGTGCCGCAGTTCTCGGACGACGAGCGCGCCA
>NZ_LVCT01000510.1:0-10136 GCF_001647205.1 Rhodococcus sp. EPR-134 | reverse complement strand
CTCGGTGGCACTGTTCCTGTGCGGAATTCTCACGTGGTTCGTCGTCCGTCCACGACGCGGACGTTCACTGAACTCGCACACCAGCGTGGTGCGTGAGGGGCTGCGCCGCTACCGCATTCCCGCCCTGGTCACCTTGGTCGCGGCGCTCGTGTTGTCGGTGGTGTCACTGACCGTGGCAAACGTCGAACCACCTAGTGTCCTGGCGATGATCGCAGTGATGATCCTGGTGGGTGCCGCCGCGGTCAGCTCGGGCAGGCTCTTCACCGTTGTGTTCGGAGCCGTCAACGGAACCTTCATCGCTTTGGGCGCCTTGATGATTCAGATCTTCGCCTTCGGCGCGGTGTACCCCATCGAACAGATGCCGACGGTTCTGCAGTGGCTGCACGCCCTGATGCCACTCACGTGGGCGCGCAACGCCATGCGCATGGTCCTTGTCGGATACTACGGCCCGAAATTCTGGGTGGCGGTAATCGCTCTGGCTGCCTTGGTGATCGGAGCCGTCCTGTTCACCATCTGGTGGCGCCGCCGACAAGAACCGCCGACCGAAGCCGATGACGACGCGCCGATCACCGAAGAGATCGTGTACCTCCAGCAAACGCAAGCGTGAGTCGGATCAGCGAACGAGCGTCGTACGCATCAACATGACGTTGTAGTCGGCCCACGTGGTGGCAAGGAAGTACAGATCCGAACCACTGGACCACGGGTGGATGTATGCGGCGTAGATACCGGGAACCTCGACCAGATTGACCAGTGTCTCCGGTGCCGTCCACGGACCGACCGGACTGGGAGCGGTTCGCATCACGATCGAACTGAACGCGTCGGCGTACATCGCCACGAACTTGCCGAGGAACTCGTTGTACTGAACGGAGACCTCACCGATGCGGCCGTCCATGACGGGTACGGCCGCAGCGGGATCGGCAAGGATCCAGCCGTTTCCGTTCCAGTACTCGTAGGCGGAAAGATCGAGGATCGCCCCCTCGGGCACGCGAGAAAGTCGAACCTCGCCGGATCGTCCCGCGGGGGTTCCGTAGTTGTAGACGAACCCGCCGTCCTTCACCATCGAGCTCATCTGGAAGTTCTCGCTACCGGCGACGGGGGCGACACCCGCGGGAAGAACCCCACCGATGTTGGGGCGCAGAGTTTCCGGACGAGTGGTCCACGTCTCGCCGTTGTCCGAGGAGGTAGCAATCTGTGAGTAGTTTGTACTCCACTGCCCGGCCTCGCCCCAGTTGCGCACCGACATGTAGCTCAGATACTGCACACCGTTCACTGCGATGCCGCTCGTGGGGATGCTGGAGGCCTCGACGCCCGGAATCTTCAGACCGGAAATGATCTCACGCGCCTGAGCTGTGCCGTCCATCGGCGCGCTGTCGATGCGCATACCGTCGGCCAGTACCCGATCCGAGCTGCGGAAGAGTACATTGCTTCGCCACTCGCCCACCAAACCGTCGCAGCCGGGGTTACGACTGAGCCCGGTGGTATCGCCGAAAGCGGTCAGAATCTGCCCCGCACCGTTGTCCCACATGATGCCCAGGTCGGTACCCAGGACATTGAAGCGATCAACTGTCTTGTTGGGACTGTATGTGCCGGTGACCTTTTCGATCGCGGTAGTACGACCGGATAGACCTGGCAACCCTCCGGTGTTGCCGTTGAGCCACGGCGCCGCATTGGCCGGACCACCGCTACTACCGACGCCACTGACTCCGACGCAGCCCGGCGCAGCCATCGCCGGCGAAGCCACCGCCGTGACGGCAGCAGCTGCCAGAGCAGCAACTACCCCGAACACCCCCAACGATCTCCCCGCGCGAAACATGACTCCCCCATGGCCGGGATTGTTGGTGTTGTCGTCGTCGTTCCCCCCGAACCTCGGACAATCTAGCAACTGCAGTCACAGATAACCCAATCAGACAAAGACGCGAAAAGGCCTGAAAGTCATAGTAGTTCAGACTTTCAGGCCTTTTCGGACAGAGAAGATCAGTCAGTAGGTCAGCGCGCTCCGCTCGCACCGCCGTCGAGTGGAATCACCGCGCCGGTCAGATAAGCCCCGGCACGTGAAGCCAGGAAGATGGCAAGACCTGCGGCATCCTGGGGAGTTCCGACCCGGCCCAACGGGACCGAGTCCGCCACAGCCTTTGCACTCTGTTCGTCCTCGAGGAGGAATGCCATCATCTTCGACGGGAACGGGCCCGGCGCAATGGCATTGACCGTGATCTGTTCCCCCGCAAGCGTTGCCGCGAGCTTGCGCGTCAACATGTGCACCGCAGCCTTACTGGCTCCGTACGAGAAGTTCTCCGAACCCGACACCACGAGTCCGTCGATCGATCCGATATTGATCACGCGCGCGGGATCTTCCGCCGTGGCTGCAGACCGCAACTGCGGCAACAGCTTCTGCGTCAGGAGGAAGATTGCCTTGACATTGATGTCGAAAATCTTGTCGAAGCCTGCGGCCGGAAAATCGTCGACGGGAGCTCCCCACGTGGCACCGGCGTTGTTGACCAGTACGTCGAGCGTCGGCGAAATCTCGGCGACCTTCGCAGCGAGGCTCTCGACCCCCTCGTCCGTGGACAGATCGGCCGGATGCGAAATGCAGGTGCCGAACTCCGAAAGCTCTCGCGCGGCTTCGTCACAGGCTTCGGCCTTTCGGGCCGAAATGACGACCGTCGCTCCGCCTTCGACAAACCCGCGAGCGATCATGTATCCGATGCCGCGTGATCCACCGGTGACCACAACGGTCTTGCCACTGACGTCGAACAGTCCCTCGATCAAGCTCATGCGACCTCGAAAAGCCCGGCAGCGCCCATACCGCCGCCGATGCACATGGTCACCACCACGAGCTTGGCTCCGCGCCGTTTTCCTTCAAGAAGAGCATGGCCGACCAGACGAGCGCCCGTCATTCCGTACGGATGGCCGACAGAGATACCGCCGCCGTCGACGTTGTACTTCTCGGGATCGATCCCGAGCTTGTCGCGGCAGTACAGGGCCTGAGAGGCGAAGGCCTCGTTGAGTTCCCAGAGATCGATGTCGTCGACCTTCAGGCCGTGAAGATCCAGCAGACGCGGAATCGCGAACACCGGTCCGATGCCCATCTCGTCGGGAGCGCAACCCGCGACAGCCATGCCACGGTAGATACCGAGAGGAGCCAACCCGCGGCGTTGCGCCTCGCCTGCCTCCATCAGCACCGACGCCGAAGCGCCGTCGGAGAGCTGAGACGAGTTGCCCGCAGTGATGGACGAATGAGCACTGACAGTCCCGTCGGCCAGAACCGGTCGCAGACTCGACAGCCCTTCCAACGTGGTGGAAGCGCGGTTGCCTTCGTCGCGGGTCAGCGTCACGGACTCGCTGCGGATCTCACCCGTCTCCTTGTCCTGCACCTGCTTGATCGAGGGCAGCGGGACGATCTCGAGATCGAACCGACCTGCGTCCTGGGCCGCTGCGGTCCGCTGCTGGGAGACGAGCGCGAACTCGTCCTGCTGCTCGCGGGTGACTCCGTAGCGCTCGGCGACGATCTCGGCCGTGTGCAGCATCGGCATGTAGATCGACGGCTTGTTTTCCTTCAGCCACGGATCAGCCGCGCGGAAGTTGTTCATGTGATCGTTCTGGACCAACGAGATCGATTCGACTCCGCCGCCGACCGCGATCTGCATTCCGTCGTCCACGATCTGCTTGGCTGCGGTCGCGATGGCCATGAGACCGGACGAGCACTGACGGTCGATCGTCATTCCGGAAACCGAATCCGGAAGCCCGGCCCGCAGCACCGCTTGCCGTGCGACGTTGCCGCCGGAAGATCCCTGCTGCAGCGCAGCGCCGAGGATGACGTCCTCGACCTCGCCGCCCTCGAGGCCCGCGCGCTGAACTGCATTCGAAATGGCATGTGCAGCAAGCTCTTGAGCCTGAGTGTTGTTGAACGCGCCGCGGTGCGCCTTACCGATCGGGGTACGGGCGGTGGAAACGATGACAGCTTGCCTCATCGGGGAAACCTTTCGTCGAACACGAAGTGCTGTGCGCCTTTATTAACCGCCGGGGGTTAATAAAGGCGCACAGCAAGAATCAGGGCTGGAACACGACGCGACCGACCGTGGTGCCGTCGCCGAGGCGACCGATACCGTCGGCAACGTCCGTCAACGACAACCGCTCACTGATCAGTGGTTTGACCAAGCCGGCATCGGCGAGCCTGGTGAGCTCGACGTGGCAGTCGTCGATGGCCTGCTGGTTGTAGGCCTTGTACAGCCCCCAGTGCAGTCCGATGATCGAATAGTTCTTGATGAGAGCGTGATTGAGTGCCGGCTGCGGGATCGTGCCACCGGCGAAGCCGATGATGACGATCCGTCCCTCGAAGGCGATGCACTTGGTGGACTTCGCGTATGCGTCGCCGCCGACCGGATCGAAGACCACGTCGGCGCCCTTGCCGCCGGTGAACTCCTTGACCGCTGCCACGAAGTCCTCACTGTGACGGTCTACGACGAGGTCTGCGCCGAGCTTGCGCGCGTACTCGGCCTTGTCCGGGCCGCCGACGACACCGATCACCTTGGCGCCTGCCGCCTTGCCGAGTTGCACTGCCGCACTACCGACACCACCCGCAGCAGCGTGGACCAACAACGTCTCACCCTCGAGCAGTTGGGTGCGGCGATGCAGAGCGAACCACGCTGTCTGATAGCCGATGCTCAGAGCGGATGCTTCCGCGTCGTCGAGAGCCGACGGCGCCGGGAACGTGTTGTTCTGATCCAGTACCGAGTACTCGGCGAATCCGCCGGACGGCAGACTCGGATTACCGATCACCCGGTCCCCCACTGCGAATTTGGTCACCGATTCACCGACCGAGACCACTTCACCACACAGTTCGACACCGGGTGTGAAGGGCAGCGGCGGCTTGATCTGGTACTCACCGCGGCACATGAGGACGTCGGGGAAGTTGGCCGGAGCCGCCAGCACCTTGACCAACATCTCCGTCGCATTCGGGGTGGGATCCGCGGTCTCCTCCAACGCGAGCACATCGCGGGGTTGACCGAGTTCGTTGACGCGCCAAGCCTTCACAGCAATTCTCCAGACAGATAGTGGGTGAGTTTCAGGACGAGATCGGGAGGTCGACCAACTCGGCGAGGCGTGCCCGATGCTGATACGCGGTTCCCAGCGACAGCTGATCGCTCTTCGCCCGTTTGAGGTACAGGTGCGCCGGATACTCCCACGTCATTCCGATACCACCATGAAGTTGGACGCACTCCTCCGCAGCATGAACCGCGACGCCGCTGCAGAATGCCTGGGCCACCGTCGCTGCGATCGCCGCATCGGCGTCGCCGCGTGCATAGGTGTCCGCCGCATAGCGTGCTGCCGCGCCCGAAGAGCTGACTTCGAGCCAGAGATCGGCGAGGCGGTGCTTGATCGCCTGGTACGAACCGATCGCCCGGCCGAACTGCTTGCGCTCCTTCACATACGCGAGAGTCGTTTCGAGGCACCACTGAGCTACAGCGAACTGTTCGGACGCCAGAAGTGCGCTTCCGCAGAGCAACGCTTCCTCAACCGCTTGCGCCGCATTGCCGCTGTCGACACGGACCGACGACGAACCCGAGAACTCGACGTCCGCCAATCGGCGCGTCATGTCCAGGGACAGAACCGGCGTGACGGTAGCGTCGGCGATCCGAACGGTGTGCAGCTCCAGGCCGCTCTCACCGGCAACCGGAACAACAAGAACATCGGACTCGGCGACGCCGGCAACCGTCGTGACGCTGCCGACGAGTCCACTCGCCGTTGCCTTGACAGTAGGTGTGAAAGTTCCTGGTGCAGTGGACAACGGGACGACCAGAGCAGCCGTCGAATCCCCCGCTGCCAATTGACCGAGCACCTCGGTCTCGCCGGCCTTCAGCAACGCCGTCGTCGCCAGCACCGCGCTGGTGAAGAACGGAACGGGAGCGACCGCACGTCCGATCTCCTCCATCACGACCGCCGCCTCACGCGTCGACGCACCTGCCCCGCCCAACTCCTCGGGTACCAGCAGTCCCGCCAAACCGAGTTCCGACGCCAGCGACTTCCACAGCCCGGTGAAGTCGGCGGACACGTCGTCGTACGCCGTGACCACGGTGTCGGCACCGGCACGCTCGCTCAGCAGTCGTCTGACGCTGGCTCGCAGATCTTGTTCGGTCTCGGAGTACAACAGATCGGCGCTCATCGGGGTAAGTCCTTCCAGGCGATGTCCTTGTCGACGCGATGCTCGGGCGGCAACCCGAGTACACGTTCTGCGATGACGTTGCGCAGGATCTCCGACGTTCCGCCCTCGATCGAATTGCCCTTGGCTCGCAGGTACCGGTATCCGGGTTCACGCCCGGTGAAGTCGACGGAATCCGGTCGACGCAGCGTCCAGTCGTCGTAGCGCAGACCGGCTTCGCCGTGCAGCTCGAGGTCGAAACCCGAAATCTGCTGAGCCAAACCGGCAAACGCGAGCTTCATTCCCGAGCCTTCGGGGCCGGGCTGGCCGGCGGCGAGCTGCTGGCGCAGTCGCTCACCGGTCAGACGCGCAACTTCGGATTCGGTCCAGAGTCGCATCAACTCGTCGTGCATCGCCGGGTTACGCAGCTCGGGCTCGTCACGCCAGGCCTGAGCGACCTTTCCGATCATGCCTCCCTCACGCGGTGCGCCCGAACCGATGGCAACACGCTCGTTGTTCAGGGTGGTGGTCGCAACCTTCCACCCCTGGCCTTCGGCTCCGAGGCGATTGGCGTCCGGAATCCTGACGTCCGTGAGGAATACCTCGTTGAATTCGGCCTCGCCGGTGATCTGACGCAGCGGCCGGACATCGACGCCCGGATCGGTCATGTCGCAGATGAAGTAGCTCAGACCCGCATGCTTGGAACGTGACGGATCGGTCCTGGCCACGAGAATCGCCAGCTGCGCATTCTGCGCGCCCGACGTCCATACCTTCTGCCCGTTGACTATCCAGTCGTCGCCGTCGCGGACGGCGCGGGTAGCGACGGCCGCGAGGTCCGAACCTGCGCCCGGTTCACTGAACAGCTGGCAGTAGACCGTCTCCGCAGTCCACAACGGGCGCAGGAACTTCTGCTTCTGCTCCTCGGTGCCGAAGGCAGCGATGGTCGGTGCCGCCATGCCCAGTCCGATCCCGTTCTTGCCGGTGGCCGGGCCCGGTGCACCGGCGGCCTCCAGCTGAGCGTTCACCTGACGCTGAAAGCTCTGCGGTACACCGAGTCCCCCATGACCTTCGGGGAAATGAACCCACGCCAGTCCGGCGTCGAATCGTGCGCCGAGGAAGTCCGATACCGACACGCTGTTCGGATCATTCTCCGCGAGAAGCGTGTTCACCTTTTCGGTGAGATCACGCGATACTGCCTCTTCGTCGAAAGCCATGCCCATTCCTTCGGTTCGAGCGGTGAGCGGACGGTCAGTCCTTCGGTCCACCGGCGACGTAGACGACCTGACCGGAAACAAAGCCTGCGCCTTCGCTGACGAAGAACGACGCGGTGTGCGCGATGTCCTCGGGCTGTCCGACGCGATTGACCGGAATCTGCGAAGCGGCAGCGGTCTTGAAGTCCTCGAAGCCGACGCCCATGCGCTCGGCCGTTGCGGCGGTCATCTCGGTTTCGATGAATCCGGGGGCAATAGCGTTCGCGGTCACGCCGAACTTGCCCAGCTCGAAGGCCAATGTCTTGGTGAATCCCTGCATGCCGGCCTTGGCTGCGGAGTAGTTGACCTGTCCGCGGTTGCCGAGAGCCGACGTGCTCGAGAGGTTCACGATGCGGCCGAACTTCGCTTCCACCATGTACTTCTGCACCGCACGCGACATGAGGAACGCTCCGCGCAGGTGGACGTTCATCACCGAATCCCACTCGGCAACGCTCATCTTGAACAGAAGGTTGTCGCGAGTGATGCCGGCATTGTTGATCAGTACGGTGGGTGCACCCAGTTCTGCGGCAACACGATCCACTGCTGCAGCGACCGAAGCCTCGTCGGAGACGTCAGCGCCGACGGCCAGTGCCTGTCCGCCTGCCGCCTTGATCGCGTCGACGGTTCCGGCACACGCCGCTTCGTCGAGGTCGAGCACGGCGACGGCAAAACCGTCTTCCGACAGTCGCTTCGCTACTGCCGCACCGATTCCGCGTGCTGCACCCGTGACAATTGCGGTTCTACGTTCCTGGCTCACTGGCCCTCCATACTTTCGTGATTCGACGGACACCGGACGATCTCGTCAGATCCCGGCCTGATCTGCAATTTCCCTGGCTTTGGCGACCAAGGCGTCAATACGTTCCACGGTGGGAGTTCCGCTCTCGGCGGCATTCTGCGGTTCGTCGCGGGCACGACGCATCACGCCTTCGGCGATCACGGCAATCTTCCACAGTCCCAAGGTGTGCCAGAACTTCAGCGCAGCTGGATCCCGTCCGGTGGCCTCGAGATAGATCCGGGAGATCTCCTCTCGCGAGGGGAATCCGGGGAGTGCCGACGCCGGGAAGTCGCCGCCCGTGTTCTCCCCCGCTGCCGGCCAGTACGCCAACAAGCTTCCGACGTCCGCCAACGGATCACCGAGAGTGCAGAGTTCCCAGTCGAGGGCCGCGACAACTTCGCCGTTCTGAGCGGAGGTGATCACATTGCGCAAGTGAAAGTCGCCGTGCACCAACGTGGTTTCGATATGCGCCGGCTGAGCTGCAATCAAGCGTCGCGTGAGATCGTCGAGATCGGGGCATTCCCGCGTCTTCGACTGTTCCCACTGCCCACCCCAACGCTTCAGCTGCCGTGCAGCGTAGGGCTTGTGGCTTGCCAGGTCGTCGAGGCCGGCCTTCTTCAGATCCACGGCGTGTATCTTCGCCAACGTCTGAGCCAGCGAGATGCCGATTGCCCGACGACGATCTTCCGACAACGCCTCCGCAAGAGGCATCCGATCGACCACTTCGCCGTCCACGAATTCCATGAGGAGCAGGGGAACTTCGGTGACGGCCGGGTCCTCGGTCAACCCGAATACTCGCGGCGAAGGCACGTCGGTGGATTCGAGAGCGCTCAGGATTCGAGCCTCACGCGCCACGTCGTGAGCCGAGGCCAGCAGATGCCCCAGCGGTGGGCGTCGTAGCACCCAGCGATTGCCGTCCTGATCGCGAACCAGGTACGTGAGATTGGACTGCCCCAGGCCGATTCGATCGAAGGACAACGGCCCGGTGAAGTCGATCCCCAGGCCTGCTATCCACCCGGTGACCGCTTCGGTATCGAGTCCCACTACTCCGACGCTAGCCACCGACGGACGCTCCCTGCCGGAACGGGAGTGCGTCACCCAACAACTGGCCACCATCGATGGTCATGATCTCGCCGGTGATCCACTGGGCTGCATCCGAAACCAGGAAGGCGATGGCAGCGGCCACGTCCTCGGGTTCACCGATGCGTCCGAGAGCGGTCGACGCGGACACCGCTTCTTCATGTTCTTTCCACAGAGCTTCGGCGAGTTTGGTTCTCACCACTCCCGGCGCAACGGCGTTGACACGAATCTTCGGTGACAACTCGAGCGCCAACTGCTTGGTGATGTGGATCAGAGCAGCCTTCGACGCGTTGTACGTACCGATTCCCGCCTCGAACGCCATGCCGCCGATCGAAGCGGTGTTGACCACGGAACCACCGTGCTCGCCCATCCAGGCCCGCGCTGCGAGGCCGGTCCACAGGACTGGAGCCCACACGTTGACGTCGAAAGTCTTGGCGAAGCGCGAGTGATCCTGGTTGATGATCGGCCCGAACGACGGGTTGGTGCCCGCGTTGTTCACCAAGATGTCGAGACTGCCGAAACGCTCGATCGTCTGCTCGACGCACTTGCGTGCAGCATCCTCGTCCGTCGCGTGAGCGCCGACGCCGATCGCGTTGCCGTTCACCTGCGCGGCAGCCGCATCTGCGGATTCCTGTGAGCGCGAAGTCAGTACGACGTTTCCGCCCGCCGCCGCAATCGCCTGCGCGGTCGCGAGGCCGATGCCCCGCGATGCGCCTGTGACGATTGCCGTCTTACCGGTGAGATCCAGTCCTGCCATGTCAGTTCGCCTTGACTTCGCGGTACTTGCGCAGTTCCTGCTTGGCGATGGCGCGCTTGTGCACCTCGTCCGGGCCGTCGGCCAGGCGAAGGGTGCGCATGTGGGCGTAAGCCATCGCGAGCGGGAAGTCGTCGGTGA
>NZ_LVCT01000509.1:0-3118 GCF_001647205.1 Rhodococcus sp. EPR-134 | reverse complement strand
TGCGCTCTCGGTGCGCGCTTCCTTGTTGCCCACCGTGTCCATCATGTGTGCGGCCTTGAGCGTGAGGAGTCGAACCATCTCGATGTCGATACGAGCCTCGGCGATCCAGTCCTGGATATTCGCGTTGTCACTGACGGGCTTCCCGAAGGTGATGCGGGTGGATGCGCGCTTGCACATCAGTTCCAGTGCGCGCTCGGCCATTCCGATTGCACGCATGCAGTGGTGGATGCGGCCGGGGCCGAGGCGGGCCTGGCTGATCGCGAATCCTTCACCCTCACCGGCGAGAATGTCCTTGGCCGGGACGCGCACGTCCTCGAAAGTGATCTCGCCGTGTCCTTCGCGGTCCTGGTAGCCGAAAACCGGCAGGTTGCGCAGGATCGTGACGCCGGGAGCATCGATCGGCACGACCATCATCGACTGCTGACGGTGGGTGGCGGCATTGAAGTCGGTCTTACCCATGACGATCAGAACCTTGCAGTTCTGGTGCAAGGCGTTGGAAGCGAACCACTTACGGCCGTTCAGCACGTACTCGTCGCCGTCACGGTCCATACGGAGCTGGATGTTGGTGGCGTCGGAGCTGGCAACCTCGGGCTCGGTCATCGCGAAAGCGGAACGAATTTCGCCTTCGAGAAGCGGCTTGAGGTACTTCTCCTTGTGCTCGTCGGTGCCGAAGAGCGTGAGCACCTCCATGTTTCCCGTGTCCGGAGCGGCGCAGTTGGTGGCCTCGGAGGCCAGGTGGCTGCGGCCCATGATCTCCGCGAGCGGTGCGTATTCCAGGTTGGTCAGGCCGGGGCCCCATTCGGGATGGGGATGGAAGAGGTTCCACAGCCCGCGGGCCTTGGCTTCCTTCTTCAAGTCGTCGATGATCGGCGGCTGGAAGTGCGGGTTACCGGACTCACGCATCTGCTCTTCGTAGACCGCTTCGGCCGGGTAAACGTGCTTGTCCATGAAATCGAGCAGTTCGGCCTGGTACTTCTTGGTGCGATCCGAGAACTCAAACACTGACATGTGAACTCCTGACAGAGAGGGAAGGAAAATTGGGGGCTCGATGTTCGAGATGGCTGTTGACGCCCTCGACGACATCCGGGCCGTGAAATGCGTTCAGCATCAGCGATTCCGCACGCCTGGCGGAATCGGTGAAGGTCGAGTGCGCGTCGGCACTCATCTGAGATTTGATGACGGAGAGGGACGTCGGCGAGCAGTTCGCCGCGATGTCCTCGGCGTAAGCAATCGCCGCGTCCAGAACGTCACCGCCGCTGACCAGGTGGTCGATCAAACCGATACGGTACGCCTCGTCGGCATCCACCATCCGGCTGGAAAGCAGCAGATCGACTGCTCGACTGTGCCCGACCAAGCGGGGCAACATCCAGGAGATGCCGTACTCCGCAATCAGGCCGCGACGCGCGAACGCGGTAGTGAATCGTGTTGCGCTCGAACCGAAACGAACGTCGCAGTACAGAGCCTCGACCATTCCGAGCCCGGCAGCGACGCCGTTGACGGCGGCGATCAGCGGCTTGCGGATGGTGGTCGGGAAATGACGGTCTCGCGGCCGGACAAGATCACTTTCGGAGACTTCGCCGACGTTCTTCAAATTGCCGAGGTCAGCCCCCGAGCAGAATCCTCGGCCGGAGCCGGTGACAACAATTGCTCGGACACTGGGATCTTCGTCTGCCATCGCCAGAAAGTCGTAATACTGATCTTCGAGCTCGTTGGTCCACGCGTTGAGAACGCGGGGCCGATTGAATGTCAGAACCAGCACCGCTCCTCTCTGCTCGGAGAGGACGAGTTCCTCGGTCATCGTGTTCCCGCGAGGAGCGACGCCTGGTACCGGCGCATCCCGCGCAGCCAACGGTCGTAGTCGGCGCCCTTCTGCCGGTACATGTCCAGCACGTTCTTGTGCGGAAGGATGAGAAATTCTTCGGCATCCACTGCCGCAAGAACGATTTCGGCGCATTCGGCAGGCTCGAGAACATTGCCTGCCGCAAGCACGGCTCCGGTTGCGGCCTTGCCGACCGGATCGCCGGAGTTCTCACCTTCGTAGAGAAGCTTGGTGTTGACGCCCATCGGGCACAAGCAACTGACGCGAACACCCTGATCTCCGTAGGTGATCGAGAGCCACTCGGCAAACGCGACCGCGGCATGTTTGGTCACCGAGTACGCGGCGGACCCGACCTGACTGAGCAAGCCGGCCGCAGAGGCCGTGCTGATGAAGTAGCCCTGCCCGCGCTCCGTCCAGCCGGGGACGAGGAGCCTGGCAGCGCGAATGTGGGCGCGAACGTTGACGTCGATCGTCGTGTCCCAGACGTCTTCACTGATGTCGAGGCCCATGCCACCGGTAACGCCGGCATTGGCGAAGTAGAGGTCGACCGGGCCGAATTCCTTTTCCGCCTGCGCGATCAGGCCCGCAATGACCGTCTCGTCGGAGACGTCGCCACCGGCAGACACGGCCGCTCCGGGACGCTCCGCGTTGATCGCCTCTGCTACTGACGAAGCTGCTGCCCCGTCCAGGTCAGCCACTACGACGCGAGCACCCTCGGCAGCCAGTCGCTCGGCCAGTGCACCGCCGATTCCCCCGCCGCCACCGGTGACAATTGCTACCTTCTGGGCAACCTTCATGAGCGATTCCTCTCGCTTGCGTCATACCTACGCGCTGACAGTGATCCACGTCTCCCCTCATGTATAGTTGAATCCGGCGTCAGTTTCAACCGTCGAATCGCGACGGTCACCCGAACGGCCCGTTCCGTCCTCCTGAACTGCGAGTAAAGGGATAACGATGACTGAAAACCAATTGCCCGTCCGCCCGTCCACCTTCGCCGAGCTCGAGAAGCTCATCGGCCAGGAACTTGGCCCGACGGAGTGGTACGACATCACCCAGGAGCGCATCAACGCGTTCGCCGAAGCCACAAACGATCATCAGTGGATTCATGTCGACCCGGAACGAGCCGCATCGAGCCCGCTCGGCAGCACGATCGCGCACGGACTCTTCAGCCTCTCACTGGGACCCCAGTTCTCCTACCAACTCATCCACTTCGACGGCTTCGCCCACAGCCTCAATTACGGCTACGACAAGGTTCGCTTCCCCGCTCCCGTTCCCGTGGGATCCCGGGTCCGCATGCGC
>NZ_LVCT01000508.1:0-337 GCF_001647205.1 Rhodococcus sp. EPR-134 | reverse complement strand
GTCGTGTCCGCGATGCCGCGGGACTGCAGATCTGCAATCCCGCGGGCATTACGGCGTATGAACGCATTGGCACGCTCGCTGCGGAACTTCCGGAACTCCGGGTCGATGTGAGCTACCTGCTCCATGAGCCCCATCAACTTCGCATTGCGTTGATACGCGGCCAGATACGCTCGATTACTTGCCTCGAGCACGGCGTACGGATCGTCCGCGCTCGCAACGCGTCCCATGCCCGGGTGCATCATGTCGTCTCGCGCGACCTCGAGGACGGCGGCGAACACCTCTTCCTTGTTCGCGAAGTACGTGTAGAACGATCCCGTCGCGCAACCGGCTTCTTTGG
>NZ_LVCT01000507.1:0-27189 GCF_001647205.1 Rhodococcus sp. EPR-134 | reverse complement strand
GATCCCAGGCGTGTTCGGGTAACCCTGCCCGTCGTCGGAGGGCTGGGTGCCCTCGGTGATGACCAGTCCGAGCGAGGCGCGCTGGCCGTAGTAGGTCGCTACGAGCGGGCCCGGGGTGCCGTCCGGGTTTGCTCGGCTGCGGGTCATCGGCGCCAAGGCGAGTCGGTGCGGGAGTTCGACGCGTCCGAGGGCGAACGGTTGCCAGAGTGAAGGTGATGTCATGAGCGGGGTGCTCCTCAGGTAAATCGGTCAGGTAGGTCATCGGTGCGATGCAGAGGTGATGTCTCGTGGGACGATCAAGGGGACATCTGAACCGCATCAATATTGACTACAGTCATAACTGAATGTACTCAATATCTATTCCCGAAGGATATCCGTCATGCCATCCGCTTCCCAGCCAGCCGGAAGGCGCGAGCGAAACAAGCAGCAGAAACTTGTCCGTATTACCGCCGCTGCCAGCGAACTCTTCGCCGAGTACGGCGTCGACGATGTCACCACCCAACAGATCGCCGAGAAGGCGGACGTCGGTACCGGGACGGTGTTCCTGTACGCCAAGACGAAAGGCGAGTTGCTCCTACTTGTGCAGAACGCGAACTACAGCGAAGCACTCGCGCGGGGCCGCACGGATGCCGAAAACATCTCCGACGTACTCGACGCGGTGATGGCGATCATCGGCCCGATCGTGGAATGCAACCGCACCCAGATCGACAACGGACGCACCTACCTGCGGGAGATGGTGTTCGGCAACCCCGAGGAACCCCACCATGCGGAAGCGCTCACCATCGTCGGCCAGACCGAAGAAGCCATCGCAGCAGTGCTGCGCCGAGGCGGTCAAATCGGAGAGGCCGAGGCTGCAACGCGGGCGCACGTGGTGTCGGCGATCATGTTCCTCGCAATGGCGGCTACCGTAAACATCGCTCGTACTGTCGACGAAATCAGGGGGGAGATCAAGGCCCAGGTGGCCGCTCTTCTGCCGCACTGATGCCCTGCGCCACGGCACTGTCACTTCTGGCGCCGATCGCGGAGACTTGCCGATCGAAACCAAATGCCCTTAGCGTCCTCATGCGAGGCCGGTGCGCGCTTGGACGCGGTTACACAGGTCTATGATGCGAGAATCAAATACCCTCTTGGCCAATCGAATTGAGTTTCGCATGTGAGCGACTCCGCCAGGATCGACGGGTCGATCCTGTACTTGCCGAAACCTATTCACTATTGTTGTCCACCGACTTCGATCCGCGGTCGACGCTCAAAGAGCCCCGCGCCTGAAAACTACGGCAAGTTCTGCATCTTGACCGACTTCAGACCTGACTCGTTGCTGCACTCGTAATGCCGTAGCCACCGAAGGCGAAAGGGACCGCACAAGCTTTCCCCAACAAATGCGCCTGCCCGCATCCAATCTACGATACAAACAAGGCCGCGAGCGAAATACTGTGCAAGAAAAAATGTTTCAAGAATTCAATGCTTCGCGGCGGATGTCGCGAATAGCTCGAGCGATGGCTTGCCCACCCCCGATCGACTACCGGCGCCGACGACGCATCTTCCCGGCCCCCTCTGATATCGGGCGCAATCACACTCGACTCCTCGCTCGCGCGGCAAACGCCTACCTGACCGAAGCCTTCACATGGAAAATCCAGCGCTACATCTGGCAACCCCTGACCGGCAGCGACCCACTCGTAACCTACGGCGCTGCTCTGCTCCACGGCCCCACCGCCTATAGCTACCGCAAATTGTGCTGACGATGCTTGCCGACCTGCAAGACAAATCCGGCGAGGCCGCCCATAGGCTCCTACTCAAGCATCGAATCGGTGAACCCACTAGCTAAACAACACAATTCAGTGCAATCCGGAACATGGGCGGCCCGAGGACGCGAAGAACACTACCTTCGAGACATCGGCCGCAGCGACCTCCGAAGAACTAGTCTGTCACTCACACTCGCGGCCTCGACGGCAGGCGACCCCGAAGAATTTGTCCATCTAGCGCTCTCCGGTGAAATGGTTGCCGCACTTCGACTCTGCCGATTCACCGAAACCGCCCTCTGCGCGTGGGAGACAGAGGCTGCAGCAACTTTAGGAATCCGAACCACTCAAATCAGCCGAGAATGCGCGTACCTCTCCAAGTCACTCGGAACGGAAATCTTCGCTCGAAGAATGCCCAATGGGACTCGCGAACTCACACCCACAGGCACTGCGCTGTACAACCTCGCCCGGGCGAACATCGACAAACTACGCCGTCGCCAGCTACGAACCACCCTGCGCAGACTAGACACTGAAGAACCACGCTCACGATTTCTTCAACGCGACCCAGTCGCCGCACTGTATCTCAGGTCGACAAGTTCCGTACACAAATCAAACTGCCCCAGATCCGGACGGTGTGTGCTGGGCCTACATCCGCGCTTCGTCCCAACATCGACATAATCGCTGGTGCTCGCCCCGAATCCCACCATGACCGATTCTTGTCCCACCTTCAGGCGATGGCGGCAGCAGCTATCCCCGCGCCATATCGACGAACTTCGAGAGATGAAGCTGGTGCGCCACAGTGATTGTCGCGGTCGGGCCGTTACGGTGCTTACCCAGAATCAGGTCGGCTTCACCGCCACGGGGATCGTCTCGCTCGGTCGCGTCGGGGCGGTACAGCAGAATCACCATGTCGGCGTCCTGCTCGAGTGAACCGGACTCACGAAGGTCGGCGACCTGGGGACGCTTGTCGGTTCGCTGCTCGGGACCACGGTTGAGCTGACAGATCGCGACAACCGGAACTTCGAGCTCCTTCGCCAAAAGCTTTAGGCTACGGGAGAATTCGGAGACTTCCTGCTGACGGGACTCGACCTTTTTACCCGAGCTCATCAGCTGGAGGTAGTCGATGACGATCAGGCGAATGTCGTGTTTCTGCTTGAGCCGCCGCGCTTTTGCGCGAATTTCCATCATGGTGAGGTTGGGGGAGTCGTCGATGAATAGCGGCGCCTCACTGATCTCACTCATGCGACGCGCGAGCTTGGTCCAGTCGTCGTCGGTCATCTTGCCGGAGCGCATGTCGCCGAGCTTGATCTTTGCCTCTGCGGACAGCAGACGCATGACGATCTCGGTTTTGCTCATTTCCAACGAGAACATGACGCTGGCCATGCCGTGCGTGATGGAGCAGGAACGCAGGAAATCCATTCCGAGCGTGGAATTGTGCGTCGGGACCATCGAATGACCGGCCAGGTACATGTGGTCGGCGTTGTCGACCTCGACGCAGCGAACCGGAACACTCGCAATTGGTCGAACATCGACAATGTAGCGCGATCCGCTGCTCGCAGTGCTTTTACTCGCTCGACGCTCCTTGTGCAGCATCGCTTTCCGCGTAAGACCGAACACTTCGTCATCAGTCGAGAAGGTCAAGGTGAATGCAGTCGACGAAGCCTCGGTGCGACCGTTGACTCGCTTTGTGCTCATTTGGCAGCGATAGCCAAGACTGACCACTAATTCCTGGGCGTCGCGGACGAGGCGCTCGTTGGTTACCGAAAACTGAACGGAGCCACCGGCAGTCACAGTTCCATCAGTGTCGAGAAGCCCCGCAAGAACCGCACGACGCTGCGCCTCGGACCCACGGAGATACTGGACAGGGATGTGCTTGTTGCCCAGAACACCGATCGTACGTAGGCGTCCTTGAACCGTGCCGTACTCATTGCGGCACTTCTGGCACAGTCGCAGCCCGATCGAAGGTCCACCACAGTGTGAACAGGTTGGCGCAGGTACAGGGTCAGACATGAAACGTGCTTTGCCGCCGCATGATTGACCGCATGTTCGCACCTGACTGGTGAACGGCACGAAGCTCTTTCCGCACACAACGCAATCGCGCGGAGCGACGGGATCTTCCGGGGCTAATTTAAGGCTGTAGCGCAAATGCGCCGACTTGGACGGAACTGCAACCAGGCCTTCGGCCTCGATCAACATGATGATCTCAGGATCAGCAGTGGTGAATTGTGCGCAGGCAGTAGAACCGTCACCTAGCCAAGCGCCAAGTGTGTAGGGCGGGACAAGGAGATCCTGCGTTGGTAGGTCGAGCGGCTTGGCATTCACGACAGAGTGATTAACGCGGCCATCCGCCGTTGCGCATCGCACCGTCGATGCGATCTCCGCCGTGGTTCGGACCTCGGCGAATGTCTTTTGATTCTTATAGCGGTTGTAACCTGTCTTGGCGTTCTGCGCTGAACGGCGCGAAGCACGCGTCTCCGTCAACCACTGATGCTGCTCGTCGGCCACCAACACTGTTCCATCGGAAAACTCGACCTCGTAGCAAGGACGGTCAACCATCACGTCGGTAGCGGCAACAACCCGCGTCGGCTTGCCGTGGTTGTCAATCAACAGATCGCCGACAGCAACGTCACCCATCGTGGTCCAGCCACTGGGCGTCGCGAGGGGAGTATCGAGGGCAAGCGCCTTGCCCACACCAGGACGGGCCGCGACGATAATCATCTGACCAGCGTGAAGGCCGTTGGTGATCTCGTCGAGATCCTTGAATCCGGTGGGCACACCGAGGGAAATTCCACCGCGGCTGGCGATGGAGTCGATCTCGTCCATCGTGGGCTGGAGGAGCTCGGTGAGGGGTACGAAGTCCTCGGTGGTTCGACGCTCGGTGACCTCGAAGATCTCGGCCTGCGCGCGGTCGACAACCTCGGCCACGTCCTGGCCCTCGGTGCCGGCGTAGCCGTACTGGACGATGCGAGTACCGGCGTCGACGAGACGACGCAGCACGGACTTCTCGGCCACGATCTCGGCATAGAAGGCGGCGTTGGCGGCTGTGGGCACTGTCTGGGTCAGCGTCACCAGGTAGGCAGCACCACCGATACGGCGGAGCTCACCTCGACGGTCGAGCTCGGCGGAGACCGTCACCGGGTCGGCGGGCTCGCCACGGCTGTAGAGGTCCAGGATCACGTCGTAGACGGACTGGTGAGCGGGCCGGTAGAAGTCACCCGGGCGCAGTACCTCGAGGACGTCAGCGATGGCGTCCTTGCTCAGCAGCATGCCGCCGAGCACCGACTGCTCGGCAGTCATGTCCTGAGGTGGCTGGCGTCCGAACTCCTGGTCGGGCTCGGCCTCGGGAGGGCCCGGGTAGTCCGGCCCCGAGAAGTCGGAAGGTCCTCGATCATCTACAACAGCCACAAGCGAGACCTTCCCGTAAAACACTCGACGACACTGCCAGAAACCGCAGCGCCCTCATCATTTGTACCTGCCCCCACCGACATCCCCTAGCCGCATTCGGCCGGGCTGTAGATAGACGCCGAGATGACGTTAGGGACTAGTAGGTCCGCATACAAACCGGACTGTGGATAAAGCTGTGGATGCTTTGTGGAAACTCCCGCCCCACGGTGTGCACCGCCTGTGGAGCATTTGGGGACTACTTTGCTTAGTAACTACAAAAGACCATGTAGATGGCTATCCACAATTTCACAGGCCTGTTGATGAAAATAGTTTTTCCACAGTCGGCGCGTCGGCGTGTCGGGCGTGTTGCCTCGCCCGATTCGTCACTGATCACCAAGTCGAACATCACAGTGTGAGAGTTATCCCCAGGTCCGATTCGGGACGCTGACAGGCGGCACACCGCACCCCGAAACAAAACGTCGGGCCCCGCACACCGAAGTGTGCGGGGCCCGACGAGACGAACAGTCGACTATGCGCCGACGACGTTCAGGTTGAACTTGGCAACCACATCGGGGTGCAGGTTCACGACCACGGCGTGCTTGCCCGTGTTCTTGATGTGAGCCTTCGGCAACACGATGGAGCGCTTGTCGACAACCGGTCCACCGGCAGCCTTGATCGCAGCAGCGACGTCAGCGACGGTAACCGAACCGAAGAGCTTGCCCGAGCCACCGGCGGTCTTGACCGTCAGCGTTACGGACTCGAGGCCCTCGATAGCTGCCTTGAGCTCCTTGGCGTGATCCAGGCCGCGCACAGCGCGCGCCTCCTGTGCACGACGGATGCCCTCGACCTGCTTCTCGGCGCCACGGGTGGCGACGATTGCCAGTCCGCGGGGGAGCAGGTAGTTACGGCCGTAGCCGTCCTTGACCTCCACGGTGTCGCCAGGCGCACCGAGGTTGTCCACGTCAGCGGTGAGGATGAGCTTCATGTTCTTTCCTCCCTTTCCTTAGCGAGCCACGGTGGCGTAAGGCAGCAGTGCTACCTCACGTGAGTTCTTGACGGCAATGGCAACGTCGCGCTGGTGCTGGACGCAATTGCCGGTGACACGGCGAGCACGGATCTTTCCGCGATCGCTGACGTACTTACGAAGCAACGTCGTGTCCTTGTAGTTGATCTGCGTGTTCTTCTCTTTGCAGAAGGTGCAGACCTTCTTCTTCATAACCTTGTCGCGCAAGGGCGGCTTCGGCATGTCTTTGCTCTTTTCTGGATGTTCCTGATCAGGTACGGATCAGAAGGGCGGTTCGTCGCTGCCCGCACCACCGAAGGAGCCCGAAGCCTGAGGCGCACTGCCCCAAGGATCGTCTCCACCCGAAGGTGCAGCGCTCGGACGTCCGCCACCCGATCCGCCGGAGGAACCGCCGAAGTTGCCGCCTCCACCGCCGCCACCACGGTTGGCCTTGTTGACCTTTGCCGTGGCGTACTTCAGTGAAGGACCGATTTCATCGACTTCGAGCTCGACGACAGTTCGCTTTTCGCCCTCGCGAGTTTCGTACGAACGCTGCTTGAGCCGGCCGCTCACGATTACTCGTGAACCACGGGTCAAGCTCTCCGCGACGTTCTCGGCTGCTTCGCGCCAGATGTTGCAACGCATGAACAGCGCATCGCCGTCTTTCCATTCATTGGAATTACGGTCGAAGGTGCGGGGCGTGGAAGCAACCGTGAAGTTTGCAACCGCGGCACCCGCCGGGGTGAAACGAAGTTCAGGATCAGCCGTCAGGTTTCCGATGACGGTGATGATGGTGTCGCCAGCCATGTGGTTCCTCCTGCATTGATGTAAGACCGTTGGGCGCGAGAGTAGAGCTCGCTACCGACAGTAATTACTTGTTGTGGCGCAGAACCTTCGTGCGCAGAACCGACTCGTTCAGACCGAGCTGACGATCGAGCTCAGCGACGGTGGCGGGAGTGGCGTTGATGTCGATCACCGCGTAGATACCTTCAGCATGCTTCAGGATCTCGTAGGCGAGACGACGCTTACCCCAGACATCGACCTTGTCGATCGTGCCGCCGTGCTGGCGCACAACATTGAGGAACGTATCCAGTGAAGGAGCGACAGTGCGCTCGTCCAGGCTGGGGTCAAGGATGACCATCAATTCGTAATGACGCATAAGACCTCATCACCTCCTGTGGACTAAGTGAAAACGGCCACGGACTATCCGTGGCAGGAGGGTCGTTGCGTCAGCAACCCTCGTAGGTTACACGAGGGGCCTTGACCAGGGAAATCGTCCCGGCCCTCCGGGAAGACCGCCAGGTCGATGCGCGACGCGTGGTGCAGACGCATCACCCCGCGAGCCACTGCGCCCCCTAGGGTGAGAATCATGCGAACAGACCGCAAGACCCCGGCGTCGATCCTGGCGTTGGTCGTCGGATTGTGCGGGCTGACGATGGCGCTGGGCTATTTCAACAAGGCCAGATGCGGCGGTGCACCGTTCGCGCCCGACGGACGAAGCCTGAACTTCGACGTCAACAAGAACATCGACGTCTGCTACTCCGACATTCAGTTGCTCTGGCTCGGACGAGGTATCGATCAGCATCTGTTCCCCTTCGTCACCGGAGGGATAACGCCCGAAGGATTCCTGACCGGCGGAACCGTCGAATACCCGGTGCTCAGCGGAATTCTGATGTGGCTGGGCGGTATCGGCTCACACACCGACACCGATTTCCTTCTGCACTCGGCCCTGATCCTGGCTCCTTTCGGACTGCTCACGGCGTGGATGCTCGGCAAGATGAGCGGCGCGTACGCGCTCGTGTGGTCGGCGACTCCGCCCCTGGTTCTGTACGCATTCCACAACTGGGAGCTCCCGGTGGTGGCCACCAGCGTCGGCGCGATCTTCCTGATGACGTTCGAGCGGATCCCGCTGCGAACTCGCGCGGTTCTGGCGGCCGTCATCCTGGCGATCGGTTTCTGTTTGAAGCTGTACCCGGGAATGTTCGTGCTGCCGCTCATGGCCTACGTGCTTCTACGCGGCACCGAAGGCAAGCGCTACGACGTTCGTGGAGCGCTGATGACGGCGGGCGCGGCGATCGTCACCGTCGTCCTCGTCAACCTGCCGTTCGCCCTCATCTCGTACGAAGGCTGGCGCGCGTCGTTCAGCTTCCAGGAGAAGCGAAGCGCGGACATCACCACCAACTCGGTGTGGTTCTGGGGTTTGCGCCCGTTCTACGGTTTCGGAGTTCGCGAACTCAACGCCGACTACGACGCACTGGTGAGCATCCTGTCTCCGGTGATGATCCTGTTGTCGTTCGCGCTCGCGATGTATCTGGGTTGGCGCCGCTACGTCCGCGACGGCTACTTTCCGTGGATTGCAGTCAGTGCCGCGATGCTGTGCGGATTCGTGTTGCTGCACAAGGTCAATTCACCGCAGTACACACTGTGGATCCTGCCTTTTCTCGTACTGTTCAAGATCCGGTGGTTCTGGATCGTCGCCTATCTGATCGCCGACGCAGCGTTGGGTATCGGCATCTTCCGGTACTTCTACCAACTGGACATGAATCTCGATCCGAGCAAGTACGAAGCCGTCGTCCAGGCGAGCGTGTGGGGCCACGTCATCCTGCTCGCCGTGTTCTTCTTCCTGTTCCTGCGAGTCCCGTTGCGGTATCCGCTTGCCGGTGGGACCGATCAGATTGCCAACTCCGACAACAACCTTCCGACTCACTCACGGGAGCACGCCTGATGACTGCATCATGGTTCGAATCACCGACGCTGACCGGTGATCGTGTCCGACTCGAACCCCTGGGCGTCGCGCACACCGACGCTCTGCTCGCTGCTGCCGACGACCCGGCGATCTTTCGTTGGACCGCATCGCCCATCACCGATCGGGAACAGGCACAGAAGTACATCGCTGTAGCAACCGACGACCCGAATCGGATCGCCTTCGCGCAGGTGAACATCGCGACGAACGCCGTGGTCGGCACTACGTCCATGTACCAGATCGACCCGGTAAACCGCAGTCTTGCAATCGGGTACACGTGGTTGTCGCGATCGGTTCAGGGAACCGGGATCAATCCCGAATCGAAGCTGCTCCTGCTTCGTCACGCCTTCGACCAGCTCGAAGCCGTACGCGTCGAGTGGCACACGGACGAGTTCAACGAACAGTCCAGGGCAGCGATCGCAAAGCTCGGCGCTCAGTTCGAGGGCCTGCTGCGCAAGCACCGACGCCGTGTCGACGGCAGTTGGCGTACAACAGCGCTGTTCGCGATGACCGACGACGATTGGCCGACCATCGCACCTCAGCTCGAGACACGTACCCGAAACTAGCCATCACCTGCACTCTTCGACGAAGTCCATGCCAAGATTCACCTCATGAGCGATCAGGGTGGGTACGGGTACCAGGGCAATCAGAATTGGCAACCGGCTCCGTACGGGCAGCCCGATCCGTACGGCAGGCGGCCGACGAACACACTCGCGGTACTCGCCCTCGTCTTCGCGTTCCTCATCGCGCCGTTGGGGATCGTCTTCGGGCACATCGCTCGCGGCCAGATCAAACGGACCGGCGAAGAAGGCGACGGACTCGCCCTTGCCGGACTGATCATCGGCTACATCTTCACCGCACTCGGCATCTTGGCCGTGATCGTGTGGATCGCGTTCTTCGGGCTGCTCGCCGCCGCTTTCGGCAACGCCGCCAATGAAGCGAGTTCGCGGAGTCTCACCTATACGACGCCGTACTCGTACTCCACGACCACGACTCGGGCGCCGAGTGCACCCACCACAGCGCCGAAAACGACGACACCCCCACGCGTCACAACCTCGATCGGACCAGCGCCGACCGTCTCGGGCACCAACCGTCAGGGCTTCATCTCCGGCGGCCCCAGTTGCAACTCCACCAATCCTGCCGTCGCCATCGCCGTCACGACCGGATCACGAATCGTCATCTGCGAAACCGGAGTCGGGCGTTACTACTACAAGGGTCAACGGCTGAGCGACGGCGCCACCATCGAACTCGACGATCCGACGCCCACCGGCAACGGATTCACCGTCACCAACAAGGACGTGACGTACAAGCTCACCTCCGCCGGACTGGTGATCACCGGCAGCGGAGGCGAGCTGGGTCGGGAACCGGCGCTCGAGTTCTGGATGAACTGACCCACGTCAGCCGGCACACGGATCCTGATAGGGAACACCGGGCAGGTACCGCTCCCATTCGGCTTCCGTGATGGGAGATCCTGCGGTGCGGCACAATCGATCAACGACGCCGTCGGGGTCGATTCCCCACAAGCGAACGGTCTTGTCCGACCCGCTACCCGCGATCATGTCACTCTCGCCGGCGAACTGAGCGTCGTTGACGCGACCCGGGTAGGCGGACAGCGTCGCAAATCGTGTTGCCTGCGAGGGAGTCTCGATGTCCCAGAGCCAGACGGTTCCGTCGCCGACACCGGCAGCGAGCCGATCACCGGCGCGGTTGAACGAGATCGAATAGATTGCGCCCTCGGGGCCGACGAGACGAGCGAGTTCCTCGGGTGCCGACGGTGTGCGTACGTCCCACACGGCGACACCGTGATCCGCACTTCCAGCGGCCAACAGCGTTCCGTCGGCGCTGAAAGACACTGCTAATGCGTAGCTTTCGAATCCACCCACCGTCGCCGCCACCCGGGGCGACGCTGCGTTCGACACGTCCCACAGATCCACTTCGTTCTTGGCGTTCGCGATCGCCAAGATGTCGGTACCTGGCTGAAAGGCCATCATCTGCGGGTAGGAGCCGACATCGGTCGACGACAACAGTTTCGGAGCCGACGGGTCGGAAACGTCGACCAACGCAATACTGTTGTCGTCCTGCGAGGACACCGCCAGCAGATCTCCGGCGGGATTCAGTGCGACAACCGCCACGATGCCCTTCACATATACCGCAGGCTCGCCGTAGATACGTGGCGACGCCGGATCACTCAGGTCCCAAAGATATGCACCGCCGCCGCCGGTGCCGCTCACAGCCAGGTTCCCGTCTGCCGACACCGCCGACGCACCGCTGAAAGAGTCGTCCCCTTGCGGTTTCAACTCCGGCATCACCGCGGGGCGATCGAGATCCTCGGTGTTCCAAGCCAACATCGCGCCACCCCTGGTACCGACGCCGGCCACCAGACGCGAGCCGTCCGCGGCAAAGGGACTGGTGAAGATCGTGTCCCGAGCTCCCGCCCAGACCGGACCCGGAAGAGCCCACACGCGAGTCACACCGTTGAGTCCCCCGGTGACCAGATTGCGGCCGTCATCGCTGTAGTCGACTGTGGTCACCGCCCCACTGTCCGGAAGTGTTTCGATCAATGCCCCGGTTCGGGGGTCCCACACGCGCACGGAGTTGTCGGAACTCCCTGCAGCAAGGCGTGTTCCATCTTTACCGTAGTTGAGTTCGTTGACGTAACTGGAAAATCCCGTCAGCGCCGGGAGGGGAGCAGGGCGCGCCGGATCGCTCATGCCCCACCGAACCACCTCCCTGCCAGTCGTTCCCGCCGCAAGCTCACGTCCGTCCGGGCTGAAGGCAACGCCGAGGTAGTGGACGGTGGTGCCGTTGGGCTCGGTCGCGAAGATCGGCGCCGATTCCTCACCCCACTTCGCGACGTCCCACACGCGCAGAGTCGCTTGACGCCCGCCCGCCACGAGGAAACGTCCGTCGGGGCTGAACGTCGCGGTGACAATGCCGTCAGCTGGATGCGGAACAGCAGGCAAAGCAACGGCATTCGTGGAGGTGTCGACGTTCCATCGCAGGACGTCGGGCGTCGAGGTACCGGCGACCAGCTTGGTTCCGTCTGGGCTGACCTCCATGTCCTGCACTACGCGTTCACCGTCGACGGGAAGTGTTCCACGGACCGGATTTTCGGGATCCGACACGTCCCACAGCGCAGCGCCGCCGGCGCCACCGATCGCAAGCAGCCGTCCGTCCGGGCTGTAGGCGACGGCAAAGAGGGCCGTGCCCTCCGAGACTCCGAGGAACTCCGCCTGCGGAACAGCTGAGGCCACACCGTCCACCATCGGATAAAGTCTGACCTTCCCATCCGAACCACCCACCGCCACAACAGTTCCGGCTGGGTTTATCCGGGCCTTCATCGCGCCGGGCGGTCCGATGATGCGAGTAGCCGAATGAACGCCCGACGCATCCAGCAATGCCGAGCGGGCTTCGGTTGTTTCGTTGACCGCAAATGCCGCCAGAGCAAGCTGCGACGCCAGCGACGGATCCCGCTCGCGCATCCTGATCGACTCGGTGGCCACCTGACGCGACATCGCCTCGTCTCGCGCGGTATCTGCTTGGACACGTTGACGATTGGCTCCGATACCGGCGACGGTGGCAACCACCGCCAACACCAGAGCGATCACCGACGCGGCTGCCAACGCAGTCACGAGCCGTCGTAGCACGCGTGTACGTCGGCGATCGGCAAATTCCTGCTGATCACGATGCTCGATGCTCGCGGCGAGGTACTCCCGCTCGGTGGCATTGAGGTCGGCGGCGCGGGTCCGACTCGGTTCCAGTGGGAGCCCGAGTTCGCCCGAACGCAGCCATTCTTCCGTCAGATGAAGACGTGCGGGTCCGAGCAGCGCGCCGGGGTCGCGTCCACTGTCTTCCCACACCTGCGCCGCGTAGGTGAACCTGCGATGCACCGCCAGACCGGCGCGGTCCGAGTCGATCCAATCGCGAAGCCGACTCCACGCGGACAGCAAGACCTCGTGCGAAACCTCGACGGTCTCCTCGTCGACGGTGAGAAGGCGGCGTAAGGCGAACCGGTCGATGACGGTATTCACGTCGTCGACGTCGTCACCGAGGAAGAGTTCGGTGCGCGGTGCCCGCCGACGCGTCTGCGTCACTTCGTCGACGTTGACCAACCGGAGGAAGATCCTGCGCGCCAACTGCTGCTGCCGCTCTGTGAGCTCGCCGTACACTTCCTCCGCGCTTTGCTGGACGGCTCCGGCAATCCCGTCGGTGGCGTAGTAATCCGAGACGGTCAGCGTCTTACGCGTCGACCGTTGCCAGGTCCCCAGCAGTGCGTGCGACAACAATGGCAAAGCTCCGGGGTCGCTGGCCGTGCGCGAGCCGCGTGGTGTCAGCTCGGAGACCAGAACCTGAACCAACTCGCTCTGCACGGTCATCCCGGCCTTGACCGCCGGCTCGACGATCACTTCGCGCAACTGCTCTTCGGTCAGCGGCCCGACCACCATCGGCGAGTCGTCGAGCAGTGGCACCAAAAGCGGTTCCTTCGCCGCGAGCCCGTAGAAGTCGGCACGCATGCCGATGACGACAATGGTGTTCTCACCGAGTTCCGCGAGAGTCTGCAGTATTTCCTCGCGACGATCACCGTCGCACTGCGTCCACAGTTCCTCGAACTGATCGAGCATCAAGACTGTTGGTTCGTCGGAAATCGACGACGGGATTCCTCCCGTACCCGGCTGCCGGATTTCCACCCGCCAGCCGTCGAACCGTGGATCGTCTCCAGCGATCTTGGGGGCGAGCCCGGCCCGCAGCAACGACGACTTACCCGAGCCGGAAGCACCGATCACCATGAACTGACGGCGACGTTCACCCTGTATCGCCGACGCCACCCGTTCCGCCAAATTGGCAGTGAGTTCGTCTCGACCGAAGAACCACTCGGCGTCCTCCTGCCGGAACGACTCGAGACCTCGATACGGAACGGTGGCGTCGCCGCGTCGTCTGGCCGTCAGCTGTCTCACTCGTTGCACCGCACTGATCCAGCGCTGCCGCTCATCCTCGGAATCGACGCCGCAGGCCTCGAGGAGCGCGAAAAACATCGGGGTACTCGCCGGCGTCGGCAGGTGTTGGCCGGCAAACCATCCGCTGACGGTTCCGTGCAAACCACCCGAACGCTCGACGGCTTCGCGGACCGTCAGTCCGGCTGCGTTCCGCAGTGCAGTGAGCGTCTCAGCAAACTGCCCACGCGACTCGATCCGGGCGGGATCGACCTGATTGTGCGTACCGGCTTCTGCCTTCGAGTTCATAGCGACGCACTCTATCGGAGCAGGTAGGGGATTTGTCCGTTGTATGGACTCTGTATCGAGAGAGTTGCACCCGTTCCACTGAGACACCTCGATCGAAATACTCGTCTCAGTCGCACCCTGAGCCAGCAGCCCTTCTGCAAATACGGCAGTCGACGCCCATCCCCTCCGTCGAAAGGCGCTACTCGCGTGTCTTCAATCGGCATTTCTCCGAAGATCGAGGCAAAAGTGTCCCGAGTCGGCAACCCCAAGCACGGCAAGCACAAGCCGAAGCTGAGCGTCCGCGAGATCGAAGTACTTCTTGCCTGGCTACGTTCGGATTCCAAGTCCGAGGTCGCCGAGACACTCGGCCTACGCGTCTGCACCGTCAACACACACATCACTCGGATCCGCACGAAGTACAGCGACGTCGGGCGGCCGGCTCCCACGAAGGCAGCATTGTTTGCCCGCGCGGTCCAGGACGGGTACACCACCCTCGACGAGTGGTGACCTCAGACCGTGACGGGTTCCGGTTCCTTCGCCTTGGACGGCTTCAGCCAACCGGGTAGCCAGGCAGGTTGTTTGTCCGGTGCTTGATCGAGAACACCGCCCGCCGGATCGTCGATGAACCCGTACCGCACGAGATCCTCCGACGGCCGGTAGATCTGCCGGAGCACCAGCGCGCACAGAACGAGTACCGCGATGTCCCGGATCACGACGGTTCCGGTGAACCACTGCTCGGGCAGCCCCTTGTTGGACACCCCGAGGTAATACATCATTCGAGGAACCCAGACCAGGGCGTCGATGGTCATCCACGCGAGCAGGAGTCTGCGGTGCGGCAAGGCCAACACGGCCAGCGGCACCAGCCACAGAGAATACTGCGGGCTCCACACCTTGTTCGTGAGCAGGAAGCCCGCCACCAACAGGAAGCACAGCTGCGCAACTCGCGGACGACGCTGCGCCGTCAGGGCGACGTATCCGACACCGATGCAGACGGCCACGAACAAAAGCAGAGAGACGGCGTTGAGATTCGACGGTGACTCACCCTGTGCGAGAGGACCGTCGAGGCCCTTCCACGACGTGAACGACGCGATCACGTTGTAGAGCGAATCCGGATCGGCCCCGCGTTCGGAGTTGAGCCGGAAGAACTCGTACCAACCATGGGGGTACAGCGCGGCAATGGGCAGGTTCACCGCAAGCCATGCCGCGACCGCGCTGAGAGCGGTCACCAGCCAGTCCCTCGTCTTGCCCGCGCGCAGACACAGGACCAAGAGCGGTCCCAGTAGGAGCAGCGGGTAGAGCTTTGCGGCGCCGCCCAGGCCGAGCAGGATTCCCGCGAGCACGGGCCGCTTGCGTGCCCACGCCAACAACCCACCCGCCGCGAACGCCGTCGCCAGAGGATCGAAGTTCGTGAACACGTGCACGATCACCAAAGGGGAGCACGCGATCAGAGCGCCGTCCCACACTCGTCGTCCGGCCAGCAGGGTGCTCGCCCACACGGTGACCAGCCACGCCAACGCCAACCCGAACGCCACGACGTTGAAATAGAGCGCCACCTGAATCGCGCCCGGCAGCCAGGTGATCGAATCCCACGTCTTGGCGACTTTCATCGCGCCGTACTGATAGAGCCCCGAGATGACCGGATACTCCATGTACCGCATCTGGATCGAACCGTCGCCGCGTACTTCTTCCCACGACGTCTTGTACGGGAATGCTCCCTGATCGAGGCGCTCGGCTCCGTACAGCGGAACGGTGTCGGAGTAACACATCGCCACGTACTGACGGCTGCCACTCCAGTCGAGGCCGACCTGCCCGCTCTCGCCGACCGGCGCCTGCTGAATACAGCCCGCCTTGGCGAACCAGCCGAAAGCCAAGAACACCACGGCGAGCAGAAGGATCACTCGCATCGGTGTGAAGAAGCGAGTGCGTCCGATCAGTGCGTGACGACCTACCGGACCGCCGACGGTTCCCGACAGCGCAGACACCATCGCGTCGTTGCGACTGGGAACGTCCCGCCAATCCGCCGAACGAAGATCTTCGGCCAGCGGAGCGGGGGAGGTCGGTTCGGCATCATCAGCATTCGCGGCCACTCCGCGAGGTTACCGTCTTTCGAACCGACCACCCTCCAACTACTGGCCGGGGCTCACACCTGCCGGTTCTTCCTCGGTGGACTCGCCTGCCCCTGGTACCTGTGGCGTGGTTGTCGTCGGCCGGGAGATGCCCGGAATCGGGATCGTGATGCCCGGCAGAACCTCGACCTGCGTCGTTGTCACCACGGGCGGCGGAGTGGTTTCCGTCGTCGTCGGTGCGGTGGTCGGCGGCGCCGACGTCTTGGGCGGTGCGGGAGCCGTGTACTCCGGAACACCACCGGCTTGACCGTTGATCTTGCCCGGCGTCGGGAACTTCTCGTTGTCGGTGCCCTCGAGGGCGCCGTCCATCGTGTCCTTCCAGATGTCCGAAGGCAGACCCGAGCCGTAGATCATCGCGCCACCGGAATTGGTGATCGCTTCACCGTCGGGAGTTCCGACCCAGACCGCGGTCGAAAGCGACGGCGTGTAGCCGACCATCCACGCGTCCTTGTTGGCTCCGGTGTCACCGAGCTGCGCGGTACCTGTCTTCGACGCCGACAGACGTCCGCCGGCCAGGTTGTGACCGCGCGAGTACGCCGCGATCGGCTGCATCGCAGCCGTCACGTTGTCCGCCACGGCAGCGTCGATGCGGTCTTCACCGGCGGGCGCGCCGCGGTCCAGCAGCACGGTGCCGTCGGCCGCGACGACCTTCTGCACGAAGTGCGGTGCGTGATACGTACCGGACGCGGCGAGTGTCGCGTACGACGACGCCATGTCGAGCACGCGGGCCTGGTACTGGCCGAGCACGATGCCGTTGTTGGGGCCGGAACCGTCGGCCTCGGTGAGCGACGGGCCGACGCCCGGGATGTCCTTCGGGATGCCTGCCTTGTGAGCGATGTCCGCGATTTCCTGCGGGCCGTTGCCGTCGAGGCTGAGCATCTGACGGTAGAAGCTGGTGTTCAGCGAACGCTTGAGCGCCTCTGCGATGGTGCAGGTGCCGCAGCTTTCACCTTCGACGTTGCCGATGGAGATGCCGTTGACGGTCAGCGGTGAGCTGTCGTACATCTGCGAGAGCGGGATTCCCTGATCCAGGGCGGCTGCGAGGCCGAACACCTTGAACGAGGAACCGGTCTGAAGTCCGGCATTCGCGAAGTCGTATCCCGCGCCGTCCTCACCGCCGTAGTACGCCTTGACGGCTCCGGTCTTCGGATCGACCGAGACAACTGCGGTACGCAGGTTCTCCGGCTCACCCTCCATGTTGGAACGGGCTGCCTCGACCGCTGCGGCCTGAGCCTGCGGGTCGATGGTCGTGGTGATCTGCAAGCCCTCGGTGTTGAGCAACTGCTCGCTGATTCCAGCGTCGCCGATCTCCTTGAGCACCTGACGCTTGATCAGGCCTTCGGGTCCGGTCGAGCCCTGGCTGCTGTTGTCGACCTGGGCGAGCGGGATGTAGGCGGGGTACTGCATCGGCGTGCGCGCGGCCTGATCCAGCGTGCCGGCGGACACCATGCCGTCGAGCACGTAATCCCAACGGGACTTCGCGCCTGTCGGGTTGGTCTCGGGATCGAGGAGCGACGGAAGCTGGATCGACGACGCCAGGACGGCGCCTTCTTCGATGGACAGCTGGTCGACGGGCTTACCGAAGTAAGCCTTGGATGCTGCGCCGATGCCGTATGCGCCGCGACCGAAGTAAATGGTGTTCAGATACGCGGCGAGGATGTCGTCCTTGGACCACTCGTTGGCCATCTTCGAGGAGATGACGAGTTCCTTCATCTTTCGCGTCAGCGAACGCTCCGAGCCGACAAGCGCCTTCTTGACGTACTGCTGCGTGATGGTCGAGCCACCACCGGCGCTGTCGCGACCGAGGACGTTGTCTCGGGCCGCGCGTGCGAAACCGGAGATCGAGAAGCCCGGGTTCGAGTAGAAATCGCGGTCCTCTGCGGCCAGAACAGCGTTGCGAACGTGCGGCGGTACCTGATCGAGCGAGACCTCGACGCGGTTGCCATCTGGCGGGACGACAGTGCTGATCACCGTGGTGCCGTCGGCGGCAAAGACCGTCGCCACCTGATTGGTCTTGAGGTCACCGGGCTTGGGGACGTCCTGCACGATGTACGCCGCCATGAAGGCAAGGACGGGCAGAACAAGACCGAGCGCCACCAAGACGTAGGCCGAGCGGCGAACTGTGCGCCACTTGGACTTCTTCTTCACGGTGCTCTTTCTTCCCTTCGGGGGTTGTCCGTCGTTGCCACCGCCACCGGAGCCACCTGTCGGTGGCTTCGTCGGTGGAGGTCCGACCGGCGGGCGGGTGCCCGCGTTGCTACGGGTGGTCGCTGCTGCTGCCGCGACGCGCTGGGTCGGTTCGTTCGCCTGAGCGCCTACGGCGCGATCTCGAGGCGGCGGGCCGGCAGGTCGGCCTTGCGGCGGACGACCCTGAGGAGGGGGACCGGCGGGGCGGCCCTGAGGAGGCGGGCCCGAAGGTCGGGCTTGCGGCGGACGACCCTGGGGCGGGGGTCCCATCGGACGACCCTGAGGGGGCGGACCCTGAGGGGGCGGACCCATCGGAGGGCGTCCCTGCGGTGGTGGGCCCATGGGACGTCCCTGCGGCGGACGACCCTGAGGAGGTCCGGCGGGACGGTTGGGACCGACGGGACGGCCACCCGGGTTGTTGCCGCCCGGGTTGTTGTTGCTGGGGGAACTCACGAATCAAATCTCCAGTGGTCACGGACCGATCACGTGCAGACTTCGATCGGGCCCTTCTTCGGGTGTGGCGTTACTCGCTGGCGGTGCGCCGGCTTGGTGGGCGTGCTCGCCGCGGTCGCGGCGGCGCAGGTACTGCGCCGAGCACATAGGACTGCACCAAGTGGTTCCAACTGCAGGTACGGCACACCTCTACAACGTGCACCGTGAACTCCTCTGCTGTTTCCGCAAGCCGAGCGAGCTCGTCCGAGGTTCGGGCCGATCCCGAAACCTGACCGAGCTTGTCGCCGAACACCCAGGACACGAGCGTCAACTGTTCCTTGCGGCAAATGGGGCAGACGACGTCGCTGCCCCGGCCGTGGAACTTCGCGGCTCTGAGTAGGTACGGATCGGCGTCACACACCTGCTTGACGTCGGTCCGACCCGCAGACACTTCGGCCAGCACAGACCGACGCGCGAGCGCGTAGTCCACAACTTGCCGCTGTATCCGCACCTGACCAGCGTACGTGCGTCCGTGCCGCGACGGACGGTTCGGGAGGGTCACGATGAACACATTTCGGGGGCTGGGGGCATGGCGACCAGCCATTACGATCACTTCCTGTGAAGTCTTCTCGTTCTCCGATGACGCGCGCTCGTGATCTTGATCGCGTCGAAACGTGCAATGTGTTGGACGCCGCGTACGCCGAAGGGCAGTTGAGCGCGGAGGACTACTTCGACCGGACCGAGAAGGCGAAGTCCGCGAAGACCCTGCTCGCACTCGCACGCCTGGTCAACGATCTGCAGGTGCCGAAGATCGAGACCAAAACGGTGCCTCGGACGTCGACGGCACGAAAGGCCGTGTTCGTCGGTGCTGCTGCTCTGATCGTCGTCGGCGCGATCGCAGCAGTGGCGTGGAGTCGGTCACCGTTGACGCCCTCGGAAGACATCACAGCCAGTTATGCCAGCACTACTTCCCTCGCTCCGCCGTTGCCGACCACCACCCCGGTGCCGGAGCCGACCGTCGAACCGATCCTGATCGCACACATCGACACGTTGACGCCGGAAGGAATCGGCGCATTCATCGAGAGGTATCGAGAAGAGTTCGGTGACATGTTCGTAGACGACGCCAGCTTCCACGGCGACTACTCCTCAGTGAGCCGGGCGGTCCCCGATGCTCCCGCTCTCACCGAGTCCATCAGTTTTCGCGACGGCTTCGAGAGGGAAGTGACGTCCATTCCGCGGCGAACGGGCCAGCCGACCTTCGACCTCGGTTCCATCCAGATCGACAAGCTCGCGCCGTACATGGTGAACATCGGCGACTATGTCAATGTTTCGGACGCCGCGATCACCCACTTGATCGTGGACGCGAACTACGGCGTCCCGGAGATCGCGATCTATGCAGAGAACGGACTCGGCCACCAAGGACGCATCGAGGTCACGCCGTGGGGCGAGATCTCTCGTTCCTACCCGTACGGGAGCTAGGGTGAGCCGGTGAGTGGGTCCCCGACTACTACCTCTACGCGCACCCGTGCGCGCGACGTCGACCGTTCCGATACCTGCGCCGTTCTCGATACGGCTCTGTCCGACGGCCAGATCACGGTCGACGAGCACGCGAACCGGACGGCTGCGGCCATGACCGCGACCACGCTCGGACAGCTCGATCTGCTGGTCCGCGATCTGCAGAAAGCAACGCTGCGCAACGCCGTCGCCAAAGTTCGACGTATCGACAAGATCTGGTACCTCGCAGCCGCATCGACTATCTTCGCCGGCCTGATCGGGTACCTCACCTTGTCCGCCGACCCTTCACCCCCACCGCCTCCACCGGCGGCAGCCGAAAACGTCGAACCGCTTGCCCCCATTGTGAGTTCGACGTTGAACACGGTCACCGCAAGCGGGATCGGGGAATTCATCACCAGATACAGCGCCAAGTACGGCACGACGATAATCGATTCCGCCAACTTCTACGACGGCTATGCAAGCGTCACTCGCGCCGCCGCTGTCTCGCCGAACCTGGAGGAAGACATCGACTTTCGAGGCGGTTTCACACCACGCGACAGCACGTCGACTCGAGCAGCCAGCACCGTCACCTTCGACCTCGCTGCCGTCGACATCGACAAACTCGCCGGATATCTGGCAGGAGTGTCCGCAAATCTCAACGTCCCCGACGCCGAGATCACACACATCAGCATGAGTTCGTCGAGCGACGATCCACGCGTCTCCATCTACGCCAGCAACAACCTCGGCGCGAGCGGCTCAATGGATTTGACCCCGGATGGCCGCCCGATCCGCTTGTCTCCCTTCACTCCTCGATAGGCCCCGGACATGCCGAACGATCTGACCAGGACCACCCGCGCTCGCAATGCCGATCGCGAGGCTACCTGCGCAGTGCTGGACTCCGCCTTCGCCGACGGACAACTCACGGCGACCGAGCACGACGAATTGACCGAACTCGCCGCGGTGGCAGTCACTCTCGGCGATCTCGAAGATTTGACGTCCGATCTGCAGACCGAGGCGTCCCTACCCATTCTTCGGAAAGAACCTTCGCTCGACACGCGTTGGATCGCCGTTGTGATCATCGCGCTGTCACTGGTCTCGGCTGTCGGTTTCGGAATCAAATACGCCGCGTCCGACGTCACGATCTTCTCGAGCCCCGAGCCACAGTTACACACCGTCGACGGCCTGGGGGCGATGTTCCATGCCATCGAAACGGAGTACGGCAGCGGACTGGTCGACGAGATGACCATCTATCCCACTTATGCACGCGTAACGCGCGCCGATCCCGCCGCGCCGCGCAAGAGCCTGGACAGCTACTACCGAGGCGACCTCGAGGACACGACTTCAGGAGGATCACGCGAACCCGACGTGACACAGATCGACGTCAGACAGCTCGATCCTCGCATCGTGATCGCCCTGCTCGACGGCGCCGGAACCACCACCTCCGTGCAAAATCCGACCACTCGGTACGTCTCTGTCGACAGCACCGAAAATGTTCCGACCATCCAGATTCACGTCGGCAACGACCTCGACGAGAGCGGGTACCTGACCGCTGCCCTCGATGGCGAAATCATGTCGATCTACCCGTTCACCCCCTGATCTAGCCGTGACACCTTGGTACACGTATCGGGCCGCAGTGTGGTTTTATATATCGGCGCGATATAGTTGGTTATCGCATCAAGCGGTTAGGTTCAACGACTCGGGAGGTTTGTCAGTTGCTCGAACTCGCAATCCTCGGGCTGCTCCTCGAGTCACCGATGCACGGATACGAGCTGCGTAAGCGGCTCACTGGTCTGCTCGGCGCATTCCGCGCGTTCTCGTACGGATCGCTGTACCCGGCACTGCGGCGCATGCAAGCCGACGGATTGATCTCAGAAGACGTCGACACTGCCACCGGCACGCTCAAGCGTCGGGCGCGTCGCGTCTACCAGCTCACTCCGGAAGGTCGGCAACGGTTCACCGAACTGGTCGCCGACACCGGGCCGCAGAACTACACCGACGACGGTTTCGGCGTTCACCTCGCCTTCTTCAGCCGCACCCCCGCAGAAGCGCGGATGCGGATCCTCGAAGGCAGGCGACGTCAGGTCGAGGAGCGCCGTGAGGGGCTCCGCGAGGCCGTCGGTCGGGCCAGCGGATCGCTGGACCGCTATACCCGTCAGCTCCATCAGCTCGGACTCGAATCGAGTGAACGCGAAGTGCGTTGGCTCAACGAATTGATCGCAGCCGAGCAATCGACAACAGGAACATCCCGGAAAGAAGGAGAACCCGACCATGGGTGAGAACAGCACCGCGGTGCGCGTAGCCATTGTGGGCGTGGGTAACTGCGCCTCGTCCCTGGTTCAGGGCGTCCACTACTACAAGGATGCCGACGAGACCCAGACGGTCCCCGGCCTCATGCACGTCAAGTTCGGTAAGTACCACGTCCGCGACGTGCAGTTCGTCGCTGCGTTCGACGTCGACGCCAAGAAGGTCGGCTTCGACCTCTCCGAGGCGATCCTCGCGAGCGAGAACAACACCATCAAGATCGCCGACGTCCCGCCCCTGGACGTTCCCGTTCAGCGTGGCCCGACCCTCGACGGCATCGGCAAGTACTACGCCGAGACCATCGAGCTGTCCGACGCCGAGCCCGTCGACGTCGTCAAGGCACTCAAGGACGCTCAGGTCGACGTCCTCGTCTCCTACCTGCCCGTCGGTTCCGACGACGCTGACAAGTTCTACGCACAGTGCGCGATCGACGCAGGCGTGGCATTCGTCAACGCTCTGCCCGTCTTCATCGCTTCCGACCCGGAGTGGGCTGCCAAGTTCAAGGACGCCGGCGTCCCGATCGTCGGTGACGACATCAAGAGCCAGGTCGGCGCCACCATCACCCACCGCGTGATGGCGAAGCTGTTCGAAGACCGCGGCGTCGTGCTGGACCGCACCTACCAGCTCAACGTCGGTGGAAACATGGACTTCAAGAACATGCTCGAGCGTGATCGCCTGGAGTCGAAGAAGGTTTCCAAGACCCAGGCCGTGACGTCCAACCTGACCGGCGCACTTGCCGGCAAGGTTCACGACCGCAACGTCCACATCGGTCCCTCGGACTACGTGGAGTGGCTCGACGACCGCAAGTGGGCATACGTCCGCCTCGAAGGCCGCGCCTTCGGTGACGCTCCCCTGAACCTGGAGTACAAGCTCGAGGTCTGGGATTCGCCCAACTCTGCCGGCATCATCATCGACGCCGTCCGCGCAGCCAAGATCGCCAAGGACCGCGGCATCGGTGGACCGGTTTACCCGGCTTCCGCTTACCTGATGAAGTCCCCGCCGGTCCAGATGGCCGACGACAAGGCTCGCATCGAGCTCGAAGCGTTCATCATCGGCGCTGACGAAGCTTAATTCGACTCACACTGATTCGGGGTCTTGCGCCAATGGCGCAAGGCCCCGATTCTGTTATCCGCAGGGTGTTTCCGCATCCGCGCGGGTAATCACGCCTGCGGCTGCCGAATTGCCGTGCGGGTCCGGGTGCCGCTCAGCGTGGAATGATGGACATCAGAACCATCACACGGATCGAGGACCCCATGTCGATTACGTCGCTGCCAGTGCTCGATCTGTCGCTTGCGCAGAACCCCGACACCGCCGAGCAGTTCCGCACTCAGCTCCGCGAGGCCACCCACGAGGTCGGATTCTTCTACCTGGTCGGCCACGGAATTCCCGACGAACTGCAGCGCCGCCTCCTCGCCGTCGCCCGCGAGTTCTTCGCGCTGCCGACTGCCGAGAAGCTCGCGATCGAGAACGTCCGCAGCCCGCACTTCCGTGGGTACACCCGGCTCGGCGGCGAACTGACCGAAGGCAAGCAGGACTGGCGCGAGCAGATCGACATCGGGGCCGAACAGCCCGCGGCCGAGCGCACCGACACCTCACCGGCCTGGGAGATCCTGCAGGGCCCCAACCAGTGGCCCGACGCCCTTCCCGAACTCCGCGACGTCATCACCGAGTGGAACGACACACTCACCTCGATCGCATTGAGCCTCTTACGCGAATGGGCGGTAGCCCTGGGCCAGGATGCGAACATCTTCGACGACGCGTTCGCTCACGATCCGTCGATCCTCATCAAGGTGGTGCGTTACCCGGGCCGCCCGAAAGGTGCCGGCTCCCAGGGCGTCGGCGGACACAAGGACGCGGGTGTGCTGACTCTGCTCTATGTCGAACCGGGCAAGGGCGGTCTGCAGGTCGAGCACGACGGCGACTGGATCGACGCGCCGCCGATCGACGGGGCGCTGGTGGTCAACATCGGCGAACTGCTCGAGGTCGCTACCGGTGGCTACTTGAAAGCGACTGTGCACCGGGTAGTTTCGCCCGAGGGCGACGGTGAACGTATCTCGGTGCCGTTCTTCTTCAACCCGAACTACGCAGCGCAGATCCCGGAGTTCGACCTACCGCCCGAGCTCGCGGCGCGCGCCACCGGCGTCACCGTGGACGCGAACAACCCGATCCACGATTCCTACGGGGCGAACGCCCTCAAGAGTCGACTACGTGCGCACCCCGATGTCGCGGCCCGCTGGTGGCCGGAAATCGTTGCGGCACAAAGCGCTACCTAGGGGATGGGTCAAAGATCCATCGCGACTTTCCACGCCGTGTGCATCGCGCCCTCGATGTAGTCGACGTTCACCGCGTCACCGACCACGTGCACGTCGGAGACGACGCCGATCAGAGCGTCGGCCAGTCGCGCCTGCGCCGACACTCCCGAGGCGACGACAACCATGTCGGCCGGAGCGGTCAGTGTCTTGTCACCGGAACGGAATTCGACGTGCTCCTTGGTGATGCGCTGCACCGTTGAATTGCGGTGAATGTTCACGCCGACATGCTTGGCGTGCCGCACCGCCGTCCAGCGGCGCGGCATCGCCATCGGAATGCCCAACTGCTGGCCTTCTTCGATCAGCGTCACAGTGCGACCTCGCTCGGCCAGGAACTCCGCGAGCTCGAGTCCGACAAGCGAACCACCGATCACGACAACGTCCTTACCCATGGGCAGGAACTTGCGGGTCACAGCTCGGATCGCCGCGGGGCTCTTGGTGATACCGGACAGCTTGCCCAACTTGGCCATCGTCCGCAGGAACGGCGGTACCTGTGAGACGTCTCCCGCTCCGGTCATCAACGCGCGCAACGAATCACCGGTGTGCACGTGCGGCAAGTCGCCGCCCGGAACGCTAGGCCGCTCACGAACCGCACCGGTGGCCACGACTACGGCGTCGGGGTTCAGTGCCCGGATCGAGGCAACCGAGGCTTCGGTCTTCAGTCGAACATCGACACCGAGACGCTCGATTTCCACTTTCAACCAGCTGAGCAGACGCCCGTTGTCCGGGGTAGTGAGGCTCGAGAACCACAGGGTGCCGCCGAGGCGATCGGATTTGTCCAACACCGTGACTCGGTGCCCACGTTCAGCGGCCACGCGAGCCGTTTCGAGACCACCGGGGCCCGCTCCGACCACAACAATGTGTTTCGGAGTGCTGGTCCGAACGAAGGGGAGAAGCGCTTCGTTGCCCAGGGCAGGGTTCACCGCGCACAGCGGGGTCTCGTCCCAGAAGTTCTCCTGCACGCAGACGTAGCAATTGATGCAAGGCCGAACCCGCTCGGGTACACCGTCTTTGAGTTTGTTCACCAACTGTGGATCGGCCAGGAGCTGGCGGCCCATTGCGGCGAAGTCCGTGCGACCTTCCGCGATCATCTTCTCGCCGACCTCGGGGAGCATACGTCCGACCGTGATCACGGGGATCGATATCGCCTGCTTGATTCGCGTTGCATTGTCGGTGTAGTAGCCGACCTTGTCGGGCAGGGGGCCGTCGGTGAAGTTGGCAAAAGCATTCAGCGCGGTACCGGTGACGTGAATGGCGTCAGCGCCGGCCTCTTCGAACATCTTCGCGGCCGCAGCAGCCTCGTCGACCGTCAGCCCGTCGGTTTCGCCGTACTCTTGACCGGCCAGACGCACGATGACGGCGAGCGCACCACCGACCTCCTCCTTGACCGCCCGAATGACCTCACAAGCGAGGCGAGCACGGTTCTCCATGGAACCTCCGTACTCGTCGCTGCGCTGATTCGTGTACCGACTCAGGAACGCTCCGAGGACGTAGTTGTGGGCACAGTGAATCTCGACGGCGTCGCCGCCCGCCGCCTTCACCCGTCCGGCAGCCTCGGCGAACATGCGAACCAGCCAATCAAGATCTTCCTTGGTTGCCTCGTGGTACGTAGCCCTCTTGCCCTCGTTGATGGCAGCCATCTTGCCCAGTTCTTCTGGCGTGCAATCGGCCATCGCGCTCATGTCACCCGGCGGCTTCGGCGTGGACGGGACCAACTGCGGTCGGCCGTCGAGGGTATCGATGCGCGCCACCTTGCCGTGGTGTGTCATCTGCACACAGAGCTTGCTGCCTGCGTCGTGGACTGCGTCGGCCAACGCCTTGAGACCGGGGATGAACCGGTCTTCCGAAAGCCCCGGTTCCTTGCGGCTGGTGCAGCCCAGCGGATACGCAACAGCGCAGCAACCGGTGATGATCAGACCCGTTCCACCAGCTGCACGCGCCACGAAGTGGTCGATGTCGCCCTTTTCGATTTCCCCGTCTTCACACAGGTTCATGTCCATCGCAGGGAGAACCACGCGATTGGGCACGGTCATCGGGCCGATGGTGCCTGGTGCGAGCAGGTGCGGAAAGGTCTGGCTTCGGATCGTCACGAGCAGACGCTAGAACTGGACCACGCCCATCCGTTGCCGCACTCCCGATCAACGAGACTTCACGCGCTGTGACGTGCGAGGCACTCGGCTATCACCTCGAGCGCATATTCGAGGTCCGCGGATTCCACCCGTCCGTAGCCGATGACCAATCCGCCGGGGTCTCCG
>NZ_LVCT01000506.1:0-9998 GCF_001647205.1 Rhodococcus sp. EPR-134 | reverse complement strand
GGTGGTCGGTCGATCCCGGAGCAGCGCGGGCGGAGCCACCGGTAAGGCGGCAATTCGCGATTCGTCGTCGAGCACGGTGCGCTCCTCATCCTTCCGATCAACATCATTTTCGGGACAATCCCAGCAGACTCGATGTTGACGCCGGATTCAAGTGTACGCTCTGGTGAGACCCAGGACACACAATCGGTCGATTCCTCCCGAAAGGCAGAACCATGGTTAGCGTTCTCGACCCGGTGACCCGTCACGCGGAAGCCACTCCGGAAAATATTGCAATTCGCGGCACGGATAGTCATTGGACATACCGACAGCTTCACGACGCGTCTCTGGCGTTCGCCGGCCGCATTCGCGACGAAGGGTTGAGCATCGGCGACCGGGTTCTGCTCGCGGCGCCGTCGGTGCCTGAATTCATCGTGGCATACATGGGGATTCAGGCTGCAGGTTGTGTCGTGGTGCCCATCAACACGATGTCGGCGCAACCCGAAGTCGAGTACGTACTGGACGACGCCGAGATTTCGCTGGCGATTGCCTGGCACCAGCTCGGTCCCGCAGTTCAGGATGCAGGGAGTGCGCGCGGCGTCCCGGTGTGGACGCTCACCGAAGAATCGGCGAAGGCCGACCATCCACCGGCAACGGTGGTCGACCGCGACGCAGCGGACACCACGGCGATTCTCTACACCTCCGGTACCACCGGACGTCCGAAGGGCGCTCAGCTGACAGTCGGGAATCTGTTGTCTGCCGGTGAGATCGGCGCCGAGAGCAGCCGCGGAAATCCCTCGGACCGCACCGGTACCGGGCTGCCGCTCTTTCACATCTTCGGCCAGGGTTCGGTCATGATGGCAACCTTCACCGGCGGCGGATCGCTGTCCCTGCTCGCCCGGTTCGACCCGGCCGCCATGCTCGATCTGGTGCGTCGGGACAAGCTCACCATCATGGCGGGCGTCCCCACCATGTGGAATGCCATGCTGCACGCCGCAGCCGACGTGGACAGCTCCGACTTCGAACAACTGCGGATCGCAATCTCCGGTGGCGCATCACTTCCCGGTGAAGTCGCTCGCGCCTTCGAAGCACGGTTCAACTGCACAATCCTCGAGGGCTACGGCCTGACCGAGACGAGCGCATTCGGAACTTTCAACAGCATCGACCGCGTCGCAAAGATCGGATACACCGGCCGCGCCGTACCGCGCACCGAGGTCGAGGTCCGTGATCACGACGGAAATGTCTGCCAGGCAGGCACAGTGGGCGAGGTATTCATCAAAGGACCGACGGTCATGAAGGGCTACTGGAGGCGCCCGGCCGACACGGCCGCCGTCCTGTCCGACGACGGATGGTTCCGCACCGGAGACCTCGGCGAGACCGACGCCGACGGTGACCTTCGCATCGTCGACCGCGTCAAGGACCTCATCATCCGCGGTGGATACAACGTCTATCCAGGCGAGGTCGAAGAGGTGCTCTACCAGCACCCCGACATCATCGAGGCCGCGGTGATCGGTATACCCGACGACTACTACGGCGAGGAGGTTGCGGCGGTGGTGGCCGTGCGCCCAGGCTCCGACCTCGAAGCAGATGACGTCACCTCGTGGGCTCGGGAACGTCTGTCCGCCTACAAGATTCCGCGGGTGGTCCAGTTCATCGACGCGCTCCCGAAGGGTTCGACGGGAAAGATCCTCAAGCGATCGATCGACCGCACCGAACTCCTCGCCCAGAAGCAGAACTGAAAACACAGGTGAACCCCGGCGAGATTTCGCCGGGGTTCATCTGTCCATGCGCTCAGAGTGCGTCGAAGTACTCGATCTGCGGGGCGCCTGCGAGGAAGGGCGCCATCGCCTTTCCCGCGGCCTGGAAATGCTCGGACGATCCATGGGCCTTGATCGCAGCACTGTCTTGATACAGCTCCATGAACTTGTACGAATTCGTATCCGTCTTCGAGCGGATCAGTTGATACAGAACCGTTCCGGGCTCTTCCGTGCGCACCTTCTCGGCAAGTTCGGCGACTACGGCTTCGAACTGTTCGCCGCTTCCGTCTTTGACGGTGATATCCGCGATGACAGCAATCATTCATTCCTCCAAAAGTGTTCCAGCAGTATTCGAGTGTTACCGAGAACCTACAGTTTCACTGCATGGGCAGTAGTCCGAACGTCGATTCCAACTGACTGCGAGTGCTTTCCGCATCGGTGTGGAGAATGCCGGCGATCCCCAATCGTGCCGCGCCGTCGAGGTTCTGTTGCAGGTCGTCGATCATCACGGCGCCTTCGGGCGCTACACCCAGCCGCTCACACGCGATGGTGTAGATCAGACGAGAGGGCTTACGAATCCTTACTTCCGAGGAGATCACCACTTCGTCGGCGAGGACCTCGAGCACAAAACCCGCGTAGCAATCACGCCCGAAAGCATTGGACACGAGCGCAACAGGGTGACCCGCCGCTCGGACGTCCGCAATCAGTCGCACCATCTCTTCGTCTCGGACAAGCCCGGCCTGCATACGGTCGACCAATCCTTCGCTGTCCACGACGGCGCCGTGCGCTCGTAGCCGTTCCCCGAATCCTGCTTCGAAGGCCTCCTGGTCGATCTTTCCGGATTCGTGATCGGAGAGCAGTTTCTTCGAGACGTCGTCGCGGGAGAGCAGGGTCAACGGAAGTCGTGGGTCGCCCCCAAGCGAGGCCCCGAAATCTTCGAAGGCCCGCAGCACACTGGAGGTGAGAACTCCACCGAAATCGACGAGCACTGCCGTACGCGTGGGTGTCATTGCTCCATCAGACACCAAACATGAACCCGGCGTCAACATCAATTTTGGCGTAGCGAGAATTGCAAAGTGTTGATCCACAACCGGTTGACCGTATCGAGCAGACCATCGAAGGTCACTCCGGCGGCGCCGTCCTCGCCGCCGCGGGATACGAAGTACCCGAACGCAAGTCGACTGATCATCCCGGAGAGTGCCCGAGACGTCAGTAGCGGATCCAGATTCGCGTCCGCCAGTCCGGCTTTCTGCAGCTTCTCGATACTGCGCGCGTTGCGTCGAACAAACGCGTCAGCACGCTCGAGGCGGAGAACCCGGAACTCCGGATCGATGCTTGCTACCTGCTCGAGCAGTCCCATCAGCTTCGCGTTCCGTCGGTATGCCTCGAGGTACGCGCGGTTACTCGCCGCGATGACCTCAGCAGGATCCGCGCCTTTCGGAGTGTGCGGCATACCCGGATGCATCATGTCTTCGCGCGCCAACTCCATCACTGCCGCGAAGATCTCTTCCTTGCTCGCGAAGTAGGTGTAGAAAGTACCGGCCGAGCACTGCGCCTCCACAGTGATGTCGATCAGCCGCGAGTCCAGATAGCCGGACCGTTCGAAAACGGTGCGGGCCGCATCGATCAACGCTCGACGCGTACGCAAGCCACGCTGAGTGGAGGGGAGTTCCCGTGACGCTGTCGACGAAGCATCTTCGGAGCCTGTGCGTGCTGCAGCCATGCTCCAGTTATACGTCAGACGCCCGCTACCGGTGACCGATAGCGGGCGTCTGCTCGAAACCGAAAGAGTTACTTGGCGTACAGGTGCGCGCCCGGAATTGCGTTCGGATCATCCCGAACTTCCTTCGGGTTGGTCTCTTTCAGCACCCAGGCACTGAAGAAGGTCACCAGACCCATGAGGGCTACGAACACGGCAACCCATGTAGTGGTCCCGGTCTTCGCGATGAGTGCCGTCATGATGAACGGAGTACCACCGCTGACCGTGATCGCCGCCAGCTGGTACGCCAACGATGCTGCCGAGTAACGCACGTTGGGCGCGAACAGCTCACCCATGTACGCAGCGATCGGCCCGTAGGTCATCGACTGGAACACGCTGCCGACTGTCACCGCGATGAAGAACAGCGGCAGGGACTTGGTGTTGATCAACCAGAAGTACGGGAATGCCCAGACCACGATCGCCGCGGCGCCGATCAGGATCATCGGACGACGACCGATCTTGTCGGACATCTTCCCGGACCACAGCACCACGCCGACTGTCAGCAACGCGCTCAGGAGCGAGATGATGAGCAGTGAGTTCCGCTTCAACCCCAGTTCGGTTGTGCCGTAGCTGAGCACGCCGGCGATGCTGATGTAGAACAGTGCATTGGTGGCGGCCAGAAGTCCGCAACCGAGCAGAATCTTGCGCCAGTGATCCTTGAGCGCCTGCGCCAGTGGAGCCTGAACGACGACGTCCTTTTGGTTCTTCTTGGCGTCTTCCTGCAACTCGAGGAATTCCGGCGTGTCCTCGACCTTCGTCTGGATGTACAGAACCACAGGGAAGAGCAGCGCGCTGGCGAAGAACGGAACTCGCCAACCCCAGCTCAGGAATGCATCATTGGAAATGGTCGCGGTCGCAACGAGGAAGACCAGGTTGCCCAGCACTACACCGAACGAGACACCCATCTGACCGAAAGTGCCTGAGAACCCGCGCTTCTTGGGACTCGCGGATTCGGTGAGGAGAAGGACGATTCCGCCCCACTGGCCACCGCAGGCGAGACCTTGGATGAATCGCAGTGTCACCAGAAGAATCGGAGCGACGACGCCGATTGCCGACGCACTCGGGATCGCGCCGATCAGGAACGTCGCGACGGCCATCAGCAACAGGCAGGTGACGACAGCGGGCTTACGCCCATACTTGTCGCCGAAGTGTCCGGCGACCAAACCGCCGATGGGGCGGGCAACGAAGCCGGCCCAGAACGTACTGAACGAGAGCAATGTGCCCATCAGTGCGGATGAATCGGGGAAGAACACATGCGGAAAGACCAGTGCCGCAGCCGTTCCGTACAAGAAGAAGTCGTACCACTCGATGGAACTGCCGAGCAGTCCCGCGCCTAGAAGTTTGCGGTGCGCCTTCTTCTTCTTCCGTTCCTGATCGGACAGGCCCCCTGCCTGCGTGCTCGAATCCACTGCCGATCTCGTCATGGGTTACTCCTCGATGGGTCGGACGCTCGTCGCGCCGGGAGTTGAGAAGCGGAGCCGGGCCAGAAGTAGAAACTGACACCAACTTCAACTCTGTGGCGTTGCGATCAGTCTGCGATACAAAAAGAGTGATGTCAATCACTGAAATGCATTGCCGCATAGGGGACTAAATCCCCTACCGATGCTCGTCAGCCACCACGACGAATGGCCGGCTCACCTTGTCGGCGGCCGGCAATTCGTTGGTCAGATAGATCTAGTTCGGTACCCGCAGTTCACGACGAAGAATCTTGCCGCTCACTGTTTTCGGCAGGTCATTCATGACCTCGACGATGCGTGGATACTTGTATGCTGCAAGCCTTTCCTTGCAGAACTCGACCAGATCCTCGGCGGTCGCCTCGGCACCGTCCTTGAAGGACACGAAGGCCTTCACGGTTTCGCCGCGATACGGATCCATGACACCGACGACAGCAGCCTCTCGTACGGCAGGGTGTTCGTAGAGAACATCTTCCACTTCGCGTGGCCACACTTTGAAGCCCGAGGCATTTATCTGATCCTTCATCCGGTCGACGATGTAAAACCAACCGTCGCCGTCCATGAATCCGATGTCGCCGGTGTGAAAACGCCCGTCCGGCATGGCATGTGCGGTCTCGTCCGGCTTGTTCCAGTATCCGAGTGCAACCTGGGGACCGGAGACCACGATCTCGCCGTACTCCCCGACCTGTACCGGCTTGTCGTTCTCGTCCACCACCTCGGCGTACGTATTCGATACCGGTACGCCGACAGCAACGGCCCCCGACGCCGGATCTACCGGCGCTTCACGCGAATTCGGCACCACGATTGCCGGGCTGTTCGTCTCGGTCAGCCCGTAGCCGTTGTGAATGTAGTGACCGAACTTCGCCCGGAACGCTTCCAACGCCGCGTGCGGGATCGGCGCGCCACCTGAATACACCGACTCGAGAGAGCTCAAAGATTCCTTCGAGACTGCGGCGCTGTCCGTCCACGCGATGAATACCGTGATCGCTCCGATGATCGCGGTAGCCCGATGCTCCGAAATTGACTCCGCTGCAACGATGGGATGGAATCGGCAGGTCAGAATCGTGGGCGCGCCGGCCAGGAGTGGAGCCGCGACGTGCCCGATCAACCCGGTGATATGGAACAGTGGCGCCACCGCGAACATCGCGCCGCCGGGGCGCAACCCCAGCCAGTCCCGATAGATCTGCGCTGCGAACACGACATTTGCGTGCGAGTTCATCGACCCCTTCGGCGGGCCGGTTGTCCCTGACGTATAGGGAAGGTAGGCAAGGTCTTCCGGAGACAGATCGACCTTCTCGGGCTTCTGCCCTCGATGAGCCTCGATCAATTCCAGTAGATCCGGAAATCCATCGTGCCGAATCCTGGACGCCGAACCGAAGATCCGTTCATCGTCGCGCGACTGAAAATCCCGTTCCGACGTAGTGATGACCCGTCGCACTTCGGTGCCCTCGGACGCAGTCGCCACGGTCTCGGCCGAGGACTCGAGACAGATGACTGCTACCGCTCCGCTGTCGGCCAGTACGGTGGACAGCTCACGGTCGCGGTACATCGGATTGACCGGAACGACGACGGCACCGAGCTTCCAGACCGCGACTGTCGCGATCACGAACTGCGGAACATTCTGCAGGACAAAGGAAACTCTGTCTGCGAACCCGATTCCATCCTTGGCGAGGGCTACGGCAAGCGCATCCGACATCTCGTCGAGCTCGGCAAAGCTGACGGTGCTGTCGAAGTACCTGATGATCGGGGCGGTGCGATCGCGCTCCAGCGAAGCACGGAACATCGCGAGGGCGTCGACGTGCTCGATGTCTACGTTCGGCGGAGTGTCGGCGTCGTAATTGGCGAGCCAGGGCTTGCTCTCGTACACGTTGGTCATATCTCAGCTCTCGAAGTACCGACGTGGGTTGTCCACCAGCATCGCCTTGACCTGGTCTTCGGTGACACCACGTTCGAGCAGCGCCGGAATGACATCATCACTGATGTGGGTGTAGTTCCAGTTCGGAAGTGCCACTTCTCTTGCAGCACTGGGGAAGTAGTCGATGAAACACGACGCGTCATGCGCCAGAACCATCTTCTCCGCGTAACCGCGACGGGCCATCTCCACCACGGTGTTGACACGATCCTCGAACGACAGGAACGGTTCGAGACCGAAACGGTCCATCCCCAGTAGCGAACCGGCATCGGCCAGCGCACACAAGTAGTCGAGATCGGTGGTGTCGCCGGAGTGACCGATGACCACCTTGGTCAGATCCGCACCCTCTTCGGCCAGAACCTTCTGCGCGACCAGCCCGGATTCAGTGTGCGGATTGGTGTGCACGGTGATCGGCACTCCCGTTTCCACCTGCGACTGTCCGACCGCGCGCATGACCCGCTCGACGCCGGGGGTAAGGCCCGGCTCCTCGATGGCGCACTTCAGGAAGGAGGCTCGGACACCGGTTCCGGCGATTCCTTCCCTGATGTCCTTGACGAACAGTTCGACCATCGGCTCGGGGCCGTCGAACAGCAATCCCGGTCCGGTGTAATGGAATTGGAAGGGAATGTCGTTGTAGGTGTAGATGCCGGTAGCAACGATGATGTTGAGATCGACCTGCTCGTTGATCCGGACGATGCGCGGAATGTACCGGCCGAGGCCGATCACCGTGGGATCGACGATCGTGCTGATTCCGCGGGACTTCACCTCGGTCAACTTTGCCACCGCGTCCGCTACCCGTACTTCCTCGTCCCAGGGTTCGGGGTAGTCGGGGTAGTTCTGGCGCAACTCCTCACCCAGAACGAAGACATGCTCGTGCATCAACACCTTTCCCAGATCGGCTGTATCCACCGGCCCACGAACGGTTTGTACTGAACTCATCGATCGAACCCCTGACTGTGATCGCCATCACTAACATGAGACAATGAGCTAGTGTGTCTCACGTGGCCAGGTTCGTCAATAGGCTCGATCCCCCGAGGCTCACCACTTTTCAACGGCCGAAATTGTGCAGTACCGGACAACCGGAGAGAATGTCCCGATGCCTACCGACCTCGAACGCCGACGCGCGATCGACACCGCCGCGAGCATGTACCTCGCGGAGGAACCACTCGACATGTCACTGCTCGCCGAACGTCTCGGCGTAGGCCGCGCGACGCTGTACCGCTGGGTCGGCAACCGCGACGAGCTGCTCGGAACAGTGCTGGCCGAGGCCACCGAACGGACATACCGAAAGGCGATGTCACAGGCGTCGGGGCAAGGTCCGGAGTACATTCTCGACGTCTTCGGCCGCGTTATGCGATCGGTGGAATCGTCGACAGAACTGCGCGCGCTGACCAAACGCGAACCGATGGTGTTCATCAAACTCGCGATGATGCCCGGCTCCATCGAATCGATCTCCGCCTCCATTACCGCCGAAATCCTGCAATCCCAGGTCGACGCCGGCCAGCTGACGATCACGCTCTCGCCGCAAGTACTGGGCGAAGCCCTCGTCCGCATCTGCGACGTACACCTCTACGCCCCCCTGCTCGGCCGAGAAAAGGCCGAGATCGAGACGGCCCTCGACCTGATCGCACTGCTCCTCGGCGTCACCCGCAACTGACACGCTTCGACCGCGTGAACACTACGGCGACACACCGGCCACCCGAGTCCTCAGACGTCTGATGAGTTGTTACTCTCTCGGTACCCACCCGAGAGGCGAGCCGTGTCCGACGACCACACAGGATTCACACTTCGCAGTGGCCCGCTGGTACCGCAACTCGAACAGTTGCTGCGCGGGCGAATCATGCATGGAACGTGGGCGCCGTCCGAGCGCATACCGAGCGAGGCGGCCCTCGCCGTCGAACTCGGCGTCGGGCGTTCCTCGATTCGCGAGGCAATCCGCCTCCTCGCTCGCGACGGACTACTCGAAGTCCGACACGGCGTCGGAACCTTCGTGGCTGCCGCGTCCGAACTCGAGCACGTCGACGAATTCACCAAACTTCTTCGACGCTCGAGGATCCTCGAGGTCTTCGAAGTCCGTCGCGCACTCGAGATCGAGGCCGCCAGACTGGCCGCGGAGCGGGTACAACCCGAGGACCTCGACGGCCTGCGGCGTCGACTGACCATGCGACACAGTCATTTCGAGGGTGATGTCGAGAAGTTCGTCGACGTCGACCTCGACTTCCACACCGAAGTCGTTCGGCTGTCCGGAAATGCAGTTCTGCTCTCGCTTTTCACGTCGGTGCGTCCACTCCTTCGTGAATCCCTCGTCGAGATGATGGCCCACGAGGCCGGCGTCCCCGACACCTCACATGCCCATGATCAGTTGGTCGAGGCCCTTCAAGACGCCGACCCAGAAGCCGCGGTAGCGGCAACTCGAGCAAACATCGACACCGTCCTACGACGACTGCGTGTGCTCGACGCCTAAGAGAGGTTAGTTCTCGTGCAACACCCCACCGGCACAGTTCTGTCGACCGAACACGTGGATCTCGTCCGCGACGGCCGATACTTGTTGAAAGACATCAACATTTCGATCGAACCCGGACAACACTGGGTCCTCCTCGGCGCGAACGGCGCGGGCAAGAGCACGCTTCTGAGCCTGCTCGGAGCAACCGCCCACCCGACTCGCGGTTCCGTTTACGTCCTCGGCCACAAGTTGGGCCGCGTCGACATGAGGGAACTGCGGATGGACATCGGGCACGTGAACCCTCGTCACACGATCGGAATTCCGATCACCGTCCGCAACGTCGTGATCACCGGCCTCACCAACACCACCGAGGTGATGCCGCGCTGGTCACCGACGCCGGAGCAAGAGGCTCACGCCGACGCACTGATCGATCTACTCGGAATGAGTCCGCGTTCAGACGCGCTGTGGCCCAACTTGTCCCAAGGCGAACGGGGACGAACCCTGATCGCCCGCGCACTCATGGTCGAACCGCGCCTGCTTCTGCTCGACGAACCGGCGACCGGGCTCGATCTTGCTGCACGCGAACAACTCTTGACGGCACTGGACGACCTCCGCAATCAGAACCCGTCACTTGCCAGCATCCTCGTGACGCACCACATCGAGGAGATCCCCAGCACCACCACACATGCTCTTCTGA
>NZ_LVCT01000505.1:0-4663 GCF_001647205.1 Rhodococcus sp. EPR-134 | reverse complement strand
AAAGAGTGTGACCGACAGTAGTTTCAGAGACGTCTGGCGCCGGGTCCCTCCCGGCCCAGTTCGTCTCCAGGGTTGAGCAGGTTGCATGTTTTCAGTGACAGACACCCGCAGCCGATACAGCCCGTCAGTTCGTCCTGCATCCGGTTGATGGCCTGCTTGCGATCCTCGAGGCGCTGATTCCACTCCGTGGAAATCTTGCGCCAGTCCTTCTTCGTCGGAGTTCGCCCCTGCGGCAACGATCCGAATACTTCGGCAACTTCGGCCAGGGGTATCCCGAATCTGACTGCCAACTGGATCAGCGACACCCGCCGGATCGAATGCCGCGGGAACTTCCTCATATTTCCTGCCGTCCGCTCCGCAGGAACCAGACCGAGTGTTTCGTAGTAGCGCACAGCCGACACGGCGACGCCGGTGCGCTCCGATACCTCGCCGATCGAGAGAAGTTCGTCACTCTTACGGATCATTCTGCCTCCCAATGGCTGCGCGACATTGACCTGAAGCGCACTTGAGATTCTACCTTCGACAACATGCACTCCCCCACCGATGCTCCCACCGGAACCTGGCGGCAGCTCCTGAGCGGTCGATACCTCGGCACCGCTACCGTCCTCGCAGGCGGCGTTGCGCTGTACGCGACCAACGTCTACCTGACGACCAGCCTGCTTCCGACTGCCATCGACGACATCGGCGGTCAGCAGTACTACGCCTGGACCGCGACGGTCTTCCTCATTGCTTCCGTCATCTCTTCGATGTTGGTCACCAACGTCCTCGCCGCCAGGGGACCGCGCGGGGCCTACCTGATCGGCCTCGCGATCTTCGCGCTCGGCACCGTTGTCTGTGCGGTCAGCCCGACGATGGAATTGCTGTTGGTCGGCCGCACGATCCAGGGTTCGGGCGGTGGCCTGCTGGCCGGTCTCGGTTACGCCGTCATCAATGCCGCGCTCCCCAGACATCTGTGGACTCGCGGGGCCGCGCTGGTTTCGGCGATGTGGGGAGTCGGCACCTTCGCCGGCCCTGCAATCGGCGGTGTCTTTGCTCAGTTCGGAGCCTGGCGATGGGCTTTCGGCGTCCTGGTCATCGCGACGATCGCAGTCGCCGCTCTCGTCCCCAGCGCGCTACCGGCACATGAACCGGGCAGCACCACCAGTAGCCCGGTGCCGGTCCTCTCGCTGGCATTGCTGACTGCGGCAGCTTTGCTGGTCAGCGTTGCCGGAATTCTGTCCAACCTCGCCGTGACCGCCGCAATGGTTCTCGCCGCTGTGCTGCTACTGATCGCTTTTGTCGCCGCTGACCGTCGCTCGCGCCACGGCGTACTACCGCCGTCGACGTTCAACTCGTCATCTCTCAAATGGGTGTACCTGACCATCGTCGTCCTCGCTGTCGCGTCGACCGTCGAGACGTTCATTCCACTCTTCGGGCAACGACTTGCCGGCCTGGCGCCTCTCGCGGCCGGATTCCTCGGGGCCGCACTCGCTCTCGGCTGGACTCTCGGCGAAATCCCGAGCGCCTCGGCAACAGCCCCTCGTATCGTGCGACGAATCGTTGTCAGCGGTCCGATCCTCGTCGCGATCGGGTTGGGCATCATGGCAGCATTTCTCACCGAACACGCCGGCGCCGGTGCGGTGGTCTCGTGGGTGATCGGACTGCTGTTCGCCGGCGTCGGAATCGGCATCGCCTGGCCTCATCTTGCAGTCGGGGCGATGACCTCGGTCACCGATCCCGGAGAAGGTGCGCGTGCCTCGGCTGCCATCAACACCGTTCAGCTGATCGCCAATGCCTTCGGTGCAGCCCTGGCCGGAGTGCTGGTCAACATCGGCGAACCGTCGACGCTTCGTTCTGCGCAATTGCTTCTCTTCACCTTCGCCGCTGTCTCGATCATCGGCATTGCCGTGGCAGCTCGCGCACTTCCGCGAACGCCCGACAAAATCGGCAGCCCCGAAATCGTTCACGCCGCTCGATAAACTGTGAGAAACCCACACGGAGGAGTTGGCCAGTGACAGAACCGGATCCGGGCACAGTGGAAACCGACTTCCCGAAGACGGGAGCTCCCGCACAGCGCGCGCTGATCGCAGCGGGTTACACCCATCTCGCGCAGCTGACGTCCGTGTCCGAGAAGGAACTCGGCGCTTTGCACGGGATGGGACCGAAGGCCTTGAGGATTCTGCGCGAAGCACTCGCCGAACGTGGTCTGAGCTTCGCCGACTGAGCTCTCACATCAGACCAAGCTCGCCCGCACCTGGTTGCCACCTTCGCGCTTCGCTTCGTACATCACCGAGTCCGCGACGCGGAAGAGTTCGGCAAAAGCAGCGTCGACGGACTCACCCGGATTCCGGGGCGCGGTGCGGACCGCCATTCCGATGCTCGCGCTCGTCGGAGGGTCATCGTTCGCTCCGTCCATCGCGGAGCGGATCTGTCCTTCCAGCCTGGAGATCACGCTGACCGGTACCCGTTCGACCACGACGAACTCGTCACCGCCCATACGAGCAGTCAAGGCGGACTGGGTTGTCCACAAACGGATGCGCAGTGCAGTTCGCATGATCGTGCTGTCTCCTACGTCATGGCCGTGAACGTCGTTGATCGTCTTGAAGCGATCGAGGTCGATCACCACTACGAGCAGTGCATCCGCTTCGGTGACCGGAGCGCCCATCAAGTCATTCACCCGACGCGCCAATCCGCGACGGTTGAGCAGTCCGGTCAACGGGTCGATGTCGGAGGTAGTGGCATCCGAACCCAGGACCGCCAGAACAATCTGTGACACAACAGGAATCACGATGATCGTAGCCAGCACACCCGAGATCTTCGCCAGTCCCAAGCCGACGTCCGCTGCTGGCCCGAACAACAAAGTCCACCCCGAAAGCACCGTGACGGTCGAGGCGAAGACCAAGTGACCGACTTGGAGTTTCGGATTGTGGAAGAACGCGATGTAGCCGCCGATCGACGCGAAAACGACGCACGCGATGAGTCGTCCCAGCGGTTCCGAGTCGGTTTCGGCCGCCGCCGCAATCGCGACGTCGGAACCCACGACAAAGGTGTACGACCACAGCGGCGTAGGCGGAAACAGCCACCAGATCAGGGCCGCGCCGAGGCACAGCGCGATGACCGCCAGATTGACCGCTCGCCAGAACGTACCTTGCGGACCGACGTCACTGAATCGCGCCGACAGCAACACCAGCCCCATCCAGAATGCTGTTCCGCCGACCAGCGCCCGGCAGGAAGTCAAGAACCCGCGGTCCTCGAGGTACCTGCTGAAACTGTGGAACTGGTCCGGCAACTGCCACCAGCGCATGACGACGTCGACCAAACCGTTCATCGCCGATCAGCCGATGCAGCTCCGCAACTTTTGGGCGTACTTCGACGAAACGGACTCGCTGATTTCCCCCCGGAGCACACTGGCATATCCGGCAGCATAGTCAGCGGCGACAGACAAAAACCGTTCTGCCGGATTTGAATCGGTCGATCAACTCAAAGCGTCGTAGGCCGCCGATACGTACTGCGCCGATCTCTCGGAACCGAGCAGACCCGGCCCCATCTTGTTCATCACGTACGAGAACGTCATGCGCTTCTCGGTGTCGATGATGATCTGCGAGCCACCCCAACCTCCCCAGAAGCAGATTCGCCCCTCCGGAATGAACGGGACGGACTCGGGCGTCGGCAATCCGAATCCGACGCCGAAGCGGACCGGCACGCCGAGGACGAGGTCGACCCCGTACGACTGCTCCTCGAAGATCTTGTCGATCGTTTCCTCCGACAGCAAGCGAACGTCACCGACCTTGCCACCGCACGCGATCACCGATTGGATCCTTGCGAGTGCCCTCGCATTCGAATGACCGTTGGCCGCACCGATCTCGGCGGCGCGCCACCCGTCGGTCCACGAACCTGTAGCGTCAGCGGGCGGCGCGGTGAATGTCTTCACCATGATGTTGTCCATCCCGAGTGCCGCGATGTCGATCGGCAACGGCGGTGGCGCAATCACATTCGAGACTCGCCCGTATTCCGACTTCGGCAAGCCCAGGCGGAAATCAGCATCGAGTGGGCCGGCGATTTCCTCGTCGATGAAGCGGCCGAGGGTTCGTCCGTCGATGCGCCTGACGACCTCGCCGATCAGGTGGCCGTAGTTGAGGGCGTGGTATCCGGATCCCGTACCCGGTTCCCACCACGGAGCCTGCGTCGCCAACCGGGCGGTGGCATATTCGTCGTCGCAAATGTTCTCGAGCGTGAACGGTTGATCCCACCCCGACACACCCGAGGTGTGCGACAACAGTTGCCGGACCCGAATTCGGTCCTTGCCCGCTTCTGCGAATTCCGGCCAGTACTGCGCGACCGGGGCGTCGAGATCAAGCAACCCGCGGTCGACGAGCATGAGCGCGGCCAGTGCGGTCACGGTCTTGCTGCAGGACCAGACATTGGTAACGGTGTCGCGAGACCAAGGAGCAGTGTGCTCGACGTCGACCCAACCGCCCCACATGTCGACGACGGATTCGCCGTCGATCGTCAGTGCGATCGCTGCCCCGACGTCCTCGCCGGAATCGAGATTGCGTGCCAGCGCCTCCTTCAAGCCAGAGAATCGCTGGTCACATACGCCTTCGATGTTCGCCACTGACAGCCTCCACAGGAATGATGAAACTTGACGTCAACTTCAACTACGTTGAGTATGTGTCCGATTCAC
>NZ_LVCT01000504.1:0-4587 GCF_001647205.1 Rhodococcus sp. EPR-134 | reverse complement strand
AGGGAAACATCCGCAGAATCTTCGGACTGAACCGATTGACCAGCGCGGCGACGCGCATGGATCGGTCGAAGTTACGCTGCTGACGCACTGACCACGGGAGCCGCATTTCGTCACGAAAGGCTTGGGGCAGGAACCCGGTGGTGACAAATCGGTTGAGCGGACCGACCACGGGATGCAACAGCTTCGGAGTGAAGGTCGCCGACGCGATCCCGTAGAGATGCTCACGAATCGTCTCGTCGATCGCCACCTTGTCGAGGTTCTCGTTCCAGTAGACCTCGAACGCATCCCGGTCCGCCGGCCACATGTCGCGTCGCATCTGAAGGGTTGTACCGAACGTGGCGCTGCGCTGATAGAACGCATCCCGGGTTACCGGATCGAGATCCCCGTACAAGATTTTGTAGACGTCCTCGAAGCCTCGGTACAGGCAGGCGGCTACCCACAACTGCAGTTCGGGATCGAACGCGTTGTATTCGACCGCGCTGTTCTCATCGGAGCGAACGTGCTTGTGAGAGCCGTTGACTGCGCGTCGGTACAGCTTCTTTTCTTCGTCCGTCGCCAGGCTCGCCACCGCGAGATACGTCAGCGTCGTCCGGGTTCGCTTCACCGGATGCCGATCCAACCGACCCGTCTCGACCTTGCTCTCATACACGCCGTACCCCACCGCCGGGCGCGCCAACTGCATGATGACGTTGGCGCCTGCGGCCAACAGTCCGAGCCCGGACATCGCCTTTTCAACCTCGGCGTCGATGTCGACCGCCTGGACGCCGACCGCTCCGATGCCGCCTACCACCGCTTCCTCGCGCCCGTCCATCGAATCCCTACTCACCGTCATGGCAGAACCCCTTCGAGTCGATATCTGCGAACGCATGTTCTCAGATGAGTGAAACGCCGAAATGCCGAGATGTCAAGCAATCTCGGGATGCAAAGATGGTCTTCATGAATGACCAACCGCGTTCGTACGGTGGCGTCGACGGCGCGCTCCGCATAGCCCAACGACGGGAGGCGCTGATCGAGGCCGGTCTGGAACTCATGGGCTCCGCCGAGCCCGAACTGACGGTCCGCGGAGTGTGCAAGAAGGCCGGTGTCGCGGCGCGGTACTTCTACGAGAGCTTCACCGATCGTGATGCTCTGATGTCGGCCGTCTACGACACCGTCATCACGGACATCGCCGTTTCAACCCAGGCTGCAGTGGACGCCGCCGAGACCGAACGCGGCAAGGCGCTCGCTGGAATCGCGAACATCGTCCGCACTATCGCGAACGATCCCCGTCGCGGACGTCTACTGTTCTCCAGCGCCCTGACGAGCCCTGTCCTGGCCGAGAAACGCCAAGCGTCGACGACGATATTCATCGGTCTCCTGGCCGCCAACGCGAAGACCTTCTACCGATTGAACGACAGCGGTCATCTGACCCTGACGGCCACGTTCCTGGTCGGCGGCCTGGCGCAGACCCTCAGTGCATGGCTCGACGGGTACATCGACGTGACGGAAGAAGAACTGGTCGCCGAATGCGCGGCGATCCTGCTCGCACCCGCCCTGCCGCCGTCTTGAGCTCCTGCATTCAGTCCCAGATCCCGATGTTGTCGAGGTGAGCGAGAAGTCGAGCAGCGCCGTCGGAGAACTGCAGACTCATCTGCGCGTCCACCTGTTCTCGATCGTGCTTCTCGAACGCCGCGATCAAAGCATCGTGGCTCGATACCGCAAGCTCACCCCAGCCTGGATCCGTCGCGTAGAGACGAGCAGGGGTGTACCGAATCGCGCCGAACAGGAACCATGCCAACTTCGCACCACCCGCAGCGCGATTGATCAGGCGATGGAACTCGAATTCGCACTGCTCGATCGCAGCTGCATCCGAAGCGTCGACCGCCGCTCGCAAATCGGCATTGAGTTCCGTGAGTTCCGCGAGTTGATCAGCGGTGATGCTGTCCATCGCCCGCAACGCCAGCTTGACCGCGATCTGCCCCTGCAACCAGAAGATGTCTTCGATGTCCTGGCGACTGAGGGGCGAGACGAGATAGCCGCGATGCGGAACCAACTCGACCATCCCCTCGCCGCGTAATGCGACGAGGGCTTCTCGCACCGGCGTGACGCTGACCCCGAGGTCGGCCGCGGTTTCGTCCAGCCTGACGAACTCGCCCGGACGGACCGAGCCGGACATGATCAGGTTGCGAACGTGGTTGGCCACGTCCTCCGACAACTGTGGCCGTCTCCTCAGCTCAGATGTCGCTCTCCGAGTGCGTGCAGACGTTGCCACAACCGATCCTCACAGTCCGTACGTTTTGCCGATGATGTCTCGCTGAATCTCGTTGGTACCACCATAAATGGAGGACACAAGAGTCTTTCGCACATGGTGCTCCATGTCGAACTCAGTCGCGTAACCGTACCCACCCATCATCTGCATCCCCTCGAGCGCGACCTTCTTGGCGGTCTCGGTCAGCTTGAGCTTGGCCATCGACGCTTCCCGCGGGAACATCTTGGTCGGGTTGGCGTCGACCATTCGGGCCACGCTGTAGACCAGCAGACGGCCGCATTCGATCTCCGTGGCGAGATCCGCGATCCGGTGGCGAAGCGCCTGAAACGATCCGACCGGACGGCCGAACTGCTTACGCGTGGTGACGAATTCGAGGGTGTCGTCGAAAGCGCGCTGCGCGGTCCCGAGCATCATCGCCGCGAGGATGAGGCGTTCGATGTTGAGTCCGGCCATGAGTTGACGCCAGCCGTTGCCGACTTCGCCAACCACCGCGTCCTCGGGCAGGAATGTGTCGGTGAAGTAGAGATCGTTGACCTCCTTGCCGCCCATGGTGTCGATTCCACTGATCTTCAATCCGGAGATGTCGGCCGGGACATGGAACATCGTCAGGCCCTCATGCTTGCCTTCACTTCGGGATGTGCGAGCCACCAGAAGGATGTTCTCGGCGAAGTGCGCGTTGGAACACCACGTCTTCTGGCCGTTGATCAGCCACCCACCGTCGACCTTCTCGGCGCGGCAACTCAGATTTCCCACGTCGGAGCCCGCTTCGGGTTCGGACATCGAGATCGACTGAGACGCGCCACGGACGATCCCGCCGAGCACTGCCTCCTTCTGGGCCGGACTGCCGAACTTCTCGTCTGCAGCCCCGGTGATGACGGTCGGGCCGAGTCCACCGATCGGCGCCATGCCCTTGGCGGCTTCCTCCAGAAAGATGCACAGGTCGACCGTGCTTCCGGCAGATCCGCCGTACTCCTCCGGGACAGTCAGCCCGAGCCAACCCAATTCCGCCATCTTCTCGTAGAACGCCTGGTTGTGGTTATGGGCGCCATGATCGGTCAGCAGGTCTCGCTGCTCACGGGTACCACTTTCCTTCTTGCAGAACGACGCTACCGACTTGGCGAAATCAGACTGCTCCTGCGTGAAATCCATGTACATCGAAAACTCCCGAGTGAGATGAGGCTGGAGGCTTGTCGGAGCTCGGTCCGACGCATACTGTGACTACCAGCACAGTAAATCACATCACATATATGTGATGCACCGACATGTGGAGGATCTGAAGAACATGACAGAACAGCTCGGCCGCCAGAGCACGTCCACGTCGACAGATCCGAGATCGGACGATCACACCTTCGCGAGCCTCGACCCTCGCAACGATTCCGTGGTCGCGCAGCACCCCATTGCAGACCAGCGAGAGATCGAGAAAGCGGTCGCCGCAGCACGCACGGCGTCGAAGTGGTGGGATCAACTCGGATTCCAAGGCCGCCGGAAGGTGCTCGGCAATTTCCGCGCCGCGATCGCCACTCACGCCGAATCGATGGCGGCGATCATTTCCGCCGAGACCGGAAAACCCAGCGACGACGCACTACTCGAAGTCATGCTGGCCGTCGAACATCTCGACTGGGCGGCACGCAACGCACAGAAAGTGTTGCGCCGCAGACGCGTCGGTGCAGGACTGATCAGCGCCAACCAGTCTGCATCCGTTGGCTACCGGCCGATGGGCGTCGTCGGCGTGATCGGCCCCTGGAACTATCCGCTGTACACACCGATGGGGTCGATCGGCTACGCACTGGCCGCCGGCAACGCCGTAGTCTTCAAACCGAGCGAACTCTCACCAGGCGTCGGCGTCGAATTGGCCCGGCTGTGGAACATCGCCGCACCCGGACACCCTGTCCTGCAGACCATTACCGGTGACGGAAAAACCGGTGCACTTCTGTGTTCGTCCGGTGTCGACAAGATCGCATTCACCGGTTCGACCGCTACCGCAAAGCGCGTAATGGCCGCCTGCGCGGACACCCTCACCCCCCTGGTCGCCGAATGCGGCGGCAAGGACGCCATGCTGGTGGACTCCGACGCCAACCTCGATGCGGCCGTGAGCTTCGCGGCATTCGGGGCAGTGGGCAACGGCGGACAAACCTGTGCCGGCGTCGAACGAATCTACGTCGCAGCGCCCGTGTACGACGCCTTCCTGTCCAAGCTCACCGCCGCGCTACGAGACGCCCACGCCGGCGCCACCGACAGCTCGACCTACGGGCCGATGACGCTGGGAAAGCAGACTGGGATAGTCCGGGGCCAGATCGAAGACGCTCTCAGTCGCGGCGCGAAAGCTGTACTCGGCGGAC
>NZ_LVCT01000503.1:0-6267 GCF_001647205.1 Rhodococcus sp. EPR-134 | reverse complement strand
AGCGTCGTGGTGAACAAGGTCGCCGACATGAACGAGGGGATCGAGCGCGCCAATGCATCGAAGTACGGCTTGGGCGCCTCGGTGTTCACCAAGAGTTCGTCGAAGGGCCGAGCGATTGCCGAAAAGCTCGAATGCGGTGTCGTCACGGTCAATTCGGTTCTCGGATTCGCCGGAATCGCCGCCCTGCCGTTCGGCGGGGTCGGCGATTCCGGATTCGGCCGTATCCACGGAGCCGATGGGCTGCGTGAGTTCAGCAGTGTGAAATCACTGGCCGTTCAGAAGTTCAACGCTCCGCTGGACCTGCTGACCATCGAGCGAAAAGCCAGGGACATGAAGATCTCACGTTGGATGCTGGCGAAACGCCACGCGAAGTCCTGAGAGATCAGGCGATCAGCCGGCGGTGACGAGCACCTGCTCGTCGCTGTCGGCTGCTTCGAGTTCACGAACCAGCGGAAGCACCTTGGCCCCGAAGTATTCGATCTCCTCCTGGAAATGCAGGAATCCGCCAAGAATCAGATCGACACCGCGACGGCGATATTCGACGATCCGATGCGCGATTTGTTCCGGCGTGCCGATCAGTTGTGAGCGGAAACCGTCGTTGTACTGAACCAAGTCCTCGAACGTCGAATCCGCCCACATCCCGTCCTTGGACGCGGTCGATGCGCCGGCCTGTTGGACTGCATTCTTGAATCCCTCGACCGCAGGGCGGTTGGCCTTGGCGATGATCTCGCGCAGTGTGTCCTTTGCTTCCGCCTCGGTGTCGCGGGCGATGATGAATCCGTTGAGCCCGAACTTGACCTCCCGATCGTTCTCACGAGCAACACGGCGAACGTCGACCAACTGTTCGGTGACGCCGTCGTAGTCCTTGCCGTTACTGAAGTACCAATCCGAATACCGGCCCGCGTTCTCACGGGCTGCCGCCGAGTTACCACCTTGGAAAAGTTCGGGATTGGGGCGCTCCGGAGTGTTGAGAGGCTTCGGCTTCAACGTGAAGTCGTGGATGCGGTAGAAGTCGCCGCGGAAATCGACGTCGTCCTCCGTCCAGATCTTCCGAAGAACCTGAAGGAACTCGGCGCTACGCCGATAACGCTCGTCGTGCTCGAGCCACGGCTCGCCTAGATGTGTGAACTCGTCCTTGAACCAACCACTGACGACGTTGACGGCAAAACGACCGTTCGACAAGTGATCGGCGGTAGCGCCCAGTTTCGCCAACACGGCCGGCTGCCAGAGTCCCGGATGCACCGCGGCGATCACCTTGAGCTTCTCGGTGGCCAGGAGAAGCGCAAGGCTGAAGCTCGTGGATTCGTGCTGGAATTCGGCCCCGTAGCTCGCCTCGTAACGTACCTGGCTCAGGGCGTACTCGAAGCCGTTGTTCTCGGCGGTCTGTGCCAGCTTCTTGTTGTACTCGTAGTCCCAGCTGGTCCGCTGCTCGATGTCGGAGGTGACCAGACCACCACTGACATTGGGCACCCAGTAGGCGAACTTGATCTCGTCGGCGATACGTTCAGTAGACATGAAACCCAGCAAACATGCAGTTCCCAGTGGTTTCCAGGGTAGCGATCACACAGGTTGTAAGTGTTGGGTGGGTGCTGCGACTGTGAAACGGTGGCAGCATGACTGCTGTGGACATTCAGGAGATCACGCACCGCATCACCAGCGAGGACGAGGCGCTCTCGGTGGCGTCACAGCTGTCCGACGAGTTCGCGGCAGGTGCCGGAGTCCGCGATGCGCAGCGCCTCCTTCCCCACGACGAGGTTCGCACCCTGGCGCGGTCCGGCTTGCTCGGACTCTCGGTGCCGAAGGAGTTCGGTGGCATCGACGCAAGCACCGAGACGTTGGCCGAGGTCTTCCGCCTACTCGCCGAGGGCGATCCCAGCATCGCGCAGATTCCGCACAGCCACTTCACTTTCCTGGAAGCGCTCCGGTACCAGGGGTCTAACGAGCAGAAGCAGTTCTTCTACGCCGAAGCATTGTCGGGCAAGCAGTTCGCCAACGCCCAGAGCGAGCGCGGCAACAAGACCATCGACATCGACGGCACCACTCTCACCCCCGACGGGGAAGACTTTGTGCTCGAAGGTCGAAAATTCTATTGCACCGGAGCGCTTTTCGCAGATTGGATCGTGGTGCGTGCCGCCAATGCGGATCAATTCACCGAGACCGGCGCACAGGTGAAATCCGCGGTCTACCTACCCCGGAATACTCCCGGACTGTCGATCGTCGACGACTGGGACGGCATGGGACAGAAGACAACTGCAAGCGGAACCGTGACCCTGGAATCCGTTTCGGTACCGCAGTTCAATGTCGTACCCTTCACGTCGCTCTTCACTCACCCGACCACCTACGGAGCACAGGCCCAGATCCTGCACGCCGCGATCGACACCGGCATCGCGTCGGCTGCACTGCGTGAATCCGTGAAACTCGCGGCAAAGGCGCGTCCCTTCTTCGAGGCGAAAGTCGATACAGCGGTGGAGGATCCACTGCTCGTTCAACTCGCCGGCGAAGCGGCAATCGAGGTTCGCGCTGCCAGATCCCTCTTGGCGGAAGCAGCGCGATCGATCGACGTGGCGCGTCGTGATCCCACCGAGGACTCCACGGCCCGAGCATCCATCGACGCTGCAACTGCCAAAGTGGTCGGTGCCAGGGCGTCATTGGCGGCCACGAGCACGCTGTTCGAGATCGGTGGCACCAGAAGCGCAGGCGAATCGGCGAACCTCTCGCGGTTCTGGCGTGACGCGCGCACGCACACCCTGCACGATCCGACGAGGTGGAAGGTCCAGCACATCGGCCGGTGGACACTGTCCGGGACAATCCCACCGCGGCACGGGCTGCTGTGAACACACTCAGTCGGAGTTCATATATCCGCTGATCAAGACTTCCAGTCCTTCCAAGTAGCTCTCAGTCGTCGTCCCTCCCGGCCAGTCCTCGAGCACCTCACTGAGCACCGGCAGTTTCTCGGGCCCGATTTCTCGGATCTTGACCGCGAGAGGTGACACGCTGCCTTCCGGTCGCGTAGTGGTGTCGTAGATGTTGAGCAATGCGCCGAGTGTGTAGTTCCACAGCGCTCGATAGATCAACAGTGCGCGACGAGGTGACATACCGAGTTCGACACACGCGGCCATCGCCCGATCGACCAAGACCACAGCGCCGCTCCCACCACGGCCACCGCGCTGAAGCAACTCGATGATCCAGCGCTCCGACGCCAGCTTTTCGAAGATCGCGGTGAAGATCGTGCGAAGCCGTTCGACCTGATCCTGCGGCAGGACCAGCGCGCCGAGATCTTGTGAGTACACATCGAGCACCGCGCTGATCAGCTGTTCCTTGTCGCCCACGTGCCGGTACAGCGCCATCGGCGTGGTGCCGAGCGACTTCGCCAACGCGCGCATGCTCAACGCGTCGGCGCCGCCGGTCTGTAGCTGCCGTTTCGCCTCGTCGACTATCTGCTCCGACGTGATCGTCGGGGGACGTCCGAGCCGCGGTGATCTCGGTTCCATCTTTTCGGCCATCCGTCGATTGTGCGCGCCCCTGCTACGACGATCTCGCCCGGGGAACCCCTTGCATCTCAGTCGCCAGCAAGGTAAACCTAACTACTTATGAGAACGCGTATACAAATTAGGTACCTGCAATGACAACAACAACTCGAGCGGTAGCCGCACCGGCTCTGGTCCTCACAGCCGCCGCGGCAGCGCAGTTCCTGGTGGCCTTCGACATGTCGGTCATCAACGTCGCGCTGCCCGACATCCAGGAATCGCTGAACTTTTCCGACGCCGGGTTGTCCTGGGTCGTCAACGCGTACGCCCTCGCCTTCGGCGGACTGCTGCTTCTCGGCGGTCGTCTGTGCGACGTGATGGGCACTCGTCGAGTTCTGGTTTCCGGGCTTCTGCTGTTCGCCCTCGTCAGCATCGTCGGCACCTTCTCCGTGTCCGCCGAAATGCTTGTCGGAGCTCGGGCGCTTCAAGGCGTCGGCGCTGCACTGATCGCGCCGGCCGGGCTCGCCGCCCTCAGTCAGGCCTTTCCCACCGGACGCGCCAGGGCCAAGGCATTCGGCATCGGCGCAATGTCGTCAGCACTGGGCGGCGCACTCGGTGTCGTCCTGAGCGGCATTTTGACCGAAGGGCTCAGTTGGCGATGGGTGATGTTCGCCGGCGCACCAGTGGCCCTGATCGCCGCAGTTGCCGGTGCCCGCGGCCTGCCGGCCGGCCAAGCCGCCAGAGGCGGCTCTCTCGATCTCCCCGGAGCCATCTTGGCGACGGCCGGAATCACCGCCCTTGTCGGCACAGTGATCGCCACGGAATCACATTCCTGGACTTCAGGTTACGTGCTGGGTGGATTCGCGCTCACGATCGCGCTGCTCACTGCTTTCGTTGTGGTCGAAAGCCACTGCGCCACACCACTGGTACGACTGTCCACCCTGCTTCGACCCCGAATCGGACTGGCCAACGCCATCATGTGCCTGGTGTGCGCGGCACAGTTCAGCGCGTTCTTCTTCGTCTCACTCTTCCTGCAACGCGGGCTGGGCTATTCACCGACCACCACCGGTCTGGCTTTCCTGCCCTTCTGCTTCGGCCTGGTGATCGGCATCCTCGCGTCCACCAAACTCCTTCCGCGCTACGGAGTTCGACCGCTGCTCGTAGTCGGGACAGCAGTCGCCGCAATCGGAACTTTCATGTTTTCGACCATGAACCTCGACAGTCCCTTCTGGGCCGTCATCCTGGTGCCTTCGCTTCTGGCGAGCATCGGCATCGGTCTGTCGTTCATGCCGCTCAGTAACGTCGCCACCGCCGACGCTCCCCCCGAAGAAGTCGGCATGGCATCCGGGCTACTGAGTACATCGCGTCAGATCGGCGGTTCACTCGGACTAGCCGTTCTCGTGAGCGTCGCCGCTTCCTCGACGGCACGTTCGGACAGCGCGCCGACCGAAGCACTGGTTTCCGGATACTCCCAAGCCCTCTTCGTCTGCTCCGGCCTACTGCTGGCCGGTACCCTCCTGTCCTTCTTCTTCCCACGAATGGATCGTTGACCTCAGATGTTCACCACCCGAACCGCATTCGGCATCGTCTCGGCGCTTCTCCTGACCGTCGCCGGCGCAAGCGCGTGCAGCAGCTCCGCCGAGTCCGACACCGCCTCTGCAACTCGCTCCGTCACCCACGAACTCGGCACCGTCGAAGTTCCGGCCTCACCGCAGCGCATTCTCGCGCTCGACGAGTACGCGGGGTTGAGTGCACTCGCACTCGGCGTGAAGCCCACCGTCGTCTACAGCACCCTGCGATCGGACGTCGCCAAGTCGATCCTGCGCGAGCAGGGCGTCGAAGTTCTCGACAAGCCAACCTTCTTCGCCAACCCCGCCGTCGAGGAGATCGCGTCCGTCGAACCCGATGAAATCTTGATGAGCAATGCCGGTCCATTACCGAGCCTGTTCGCTCAGATCAACGCCGTGGCGCCAACCTTGGTCCTCCCGTACTCGGCGCCGTGGCGTGACGTGCTCGAACAAGCTGGGGCACAGCTCGATCGAGGCAGCGAAGCTACCGCCATGATCGGAAAGCTGGAATCCGGCCTCGAAGGCGTCAAGTCCGCGGCTGCCGGCCAGAGCCTTGCGATCCTTCTCGGCTACAGCGGAAACCTGTTCACCGTGCCACCGACCACTCCCATCTCCACACTGGTCACCGAGGCCGGATTCACCAGGCCGGCATCGGAAGTCAACGCGACCAACAATCAAGACACCGGCACGATTTCCCCCGTCTCGCCGGAACTCCTACCCGAGCATGCGGCGCAGACCGTCGCCGTACTTTCCGGGCAGCAGTACGACGCATCCATCGTGCGAAACACTCCACTGTTCGACAACCTGACACCCGATCCGGCGCACGCTCTGGACGTCAGCGGTGATCTCTGGTTCGGCAGCCATCCTTTTGCCATCTACTGGATCATCCAGGATCTGGACGGCATCGCACATGGCAAGGGGCAGAACAGTATCGGAACCCTCGACAGCGCCGACGCGCGATGGGCGGCATTCAGCGCGCTCTGACGTCCTGACGGAAGGTCAGCGGAGAAACACCCACCCGGGTGGCGAAGAACTTCGTGAAGTTCGCAGAATCGTCGAACCCCAACTTCGACGCCACCTGGGTGACCGTGTCCGTGCCGAAAGACAGCAGACGTTTCGCTTCGAGAACCACACGCTGATCGATGTACTGCTTTGCCGTCATCCCGGCAGCGGCTCGGGTAGCCCGCAGCACAGTCTTCTCGGAGTACCCGATCTTGTTGGCGTACTCCGAA
>NZ_LVCT01000502.1:0-14999 GCF_001647205.1 Rhodococcus sp. EPR-134 | reverse complement strand
CGAGATGGGTCAGTTTCAACAGAATTGCTGTCAGCGTGTGCCGCAGAATGGCCGCGCGAACGACCGGCGCGGAAGTATCCGGGCAGCCGTAGTTCAGGTTCAGGTGTTTCATACCCGTGCTGATGGTCTCGAGGTTCTCACCGGACAACTGCCACGCTGCCTGCCGACTGCGAGCGTTCCCGTCCAACAACTGCTGACTGACGGCATCGAGCGACGAGGGCGTGAACAGAACAACCGTCGCCTCGAAATCCTGGATTCGCCCCCACTGTTGCACCTGCCCCGGTCTGACCCAGAACACGGTCCCCGGGCTCACCGCGTAGTTCACGAAGTCGATGGTGTGTAGCGCCGAGCCCTCGGTCACCAGAGCGAGCAAGTGAAATTGCGGACGTTGGGGGCCGACGAACTCTGCGCTTCCCCCGTTGATGCGAATGGTGTCCAGGCTGAGTACTTCGATCTCGGTCGCATCTGCCACCGACGATGCGTACCCGACGTCCCGGACGGGTACTTGTCTGTTTTTCACTAGTTCGGGACTCATCTTCACCGTGACCGAATACCCGAATGCGACATACCGTCAGGGTATCAATCAGTTCACGCTCGGATAGGAATCTTCCAGTGCAGACATCACGCTCGGAAACAGCAGGCAAGACGCAACTCACCTACGTCTTCGACGCCTATTGCGGGTGGTGTTTCGGCTTCGGCCCTGCGTTGACGGAGTTCGTCCGTCAAAATGCCGATTCCATCGACTTGTCCGTGGTCAGCGGCGGACTGTTCACCGGTGAGCGCGTCGCGCCCATGTCTTCGGCTCCGTACCTGAAATCAGCCAACGCCACCATCGCCGCCCAGACCGGCGCTGTCTTCGGTGACGGATATTCGCAACTGGTGACTGATGGGCGGTTCGTCATGGATTCGACGGATGCAGCGATCGGACTCGCCGCACTGCGCGCGCAAGATCCGACACGCGCCCTCGACATCGCGGAGGCCATGCAGATCGCGTTCTACCGAGACGGTCGCAGCCTTTCCGATCCCGAGACGTACCGATCCATCGCGGAATCCCTCCAACTCGACCCATCTGCCGCGGTGTCTTCCCTGTTCACCGCCGCCTCGAAGGATGCCGCCCGCGCTGATTTCGTCCGAGCACGCAGGCTCGGCGCCACTTCGTTTCCGACGCTGTTGTTCCACGGGAGCGACGGGTCCGTCGTGAAATTCGGTTCTCCGACCAGTACCGCGGCCGATCTCACCCGCGACCTGAACACGTGTGTGCGGGCGTATGCGGTGGCTTGACCCACCCACCTTGCGAGCGAAAGGTACGCCCGGCGCCTTCAGTACGCCGAACGTACCTTTCGCTCAGCGTGACTTCACCCAAATCACTTCGGCCCCCCTTCTGGTTTGATGAACACCGAACGAATCGCACCAAAGGGGAAACGACAGTGGTTTCAGATCCGATCACGGGCCTGGAGATGGAACTTGCCGACATGTGGCAACGAGGACGCGCCCAGGCGCGCACCTATGCGCGCGCAATTCATCCCAAACTCGATCCGGCGCTCTACCCGGTTCTGGTCATCCTGAACCGTTCGGATGCGGTGCGGATGTCCGACCTGATCTGCACCCTCGATATCGAGAAGTCCACCTTGACCAGGCAAATCGACGCCGCAGCTCGACTCGGCCTGGTGGAACGGATCCCCGATCCCGACGACGCTCGCGCCAAGTTGGTAGCTCTGACCCCTGAGGCGCGAACGAAGCTCACGACCATCCGCAATCACCAGATAGATCGCTGGCGCGCCCGACTCGCGAAATGGGATACGGACGACATCACCACGCTGACAGCGCTGCTTCACCGACTGGGCAGTTCCGAGGACTGACGACAAAGTAATCGTGATGGGCAGCCCACTCGAACAGCCGGACGATTTACGCCGTCACGACAATTCTGCAGCAGCACGCAGAATCAACTGGGTGACCTCGTGCGGGTGGGACGCCAAGGATGCATGGCCTGCGTCGAGTTCCTCGATCTCGCGGGCACCGATACGCTCTGCCATCCATCGCTCGGTTTCCGGCGGAATCATTCGGTCCTGCCCTGAAACCTGATACCAACTGGGCTTCCCGCGCCATGCCGGCGGCCCTGACGGGTCCGAGAAGCACTGACCCGCAATGGGTTTCTGCGTCAGCGCCATGACCAATGCTTCGGTGTCGTCGAGATCCTGACTGAAACTCTCCTGAAACTTGTCCGGGGCGATCCACAAGAAGCCCTCGGCGTCCGGCGCGATGTTCGCCGCGCCCGCCGGCTGATCCGTGCGGGCGAAGATACTTCCCAGGCTGTCACCCTCGTCCGGCGCAAAGGCAGCGATATATACCAGTCCCACAACGTTTTCCGCATGACCCGCGCCTGTGATCACCGCGCCGCCGTACGAGTGTCCGACCAGCAAGGTCGGGCCGTCCATCGATTCGGCCACCTTCCTGGTCCGGTCCACGTCGTCGGCGAGCGAAGTAAGTGGATTCTGGACCGCAACCACTCGATGCCCGGCGTTGTGCAGGGTGGGTATGACGTGACGCCAATGAGAACCGTCTCCCCAGGCTCCATGCACCAGAACGATGTTTACCTTCTCTGTCATGACCAACTCCTCCAGATACGCAGTGCGACGAATACTCCGACGATCGGCAAGCCTTCGAAACCCAGGCCTTGCCTGTTACCCAGGTTAAGGGGATCCTGGATCAATAACCATGACCAGATTGCCAAGTTTTTGTGCAGAAACGCCGAATGCTCGAGACCATCGGAGTGATCGATCCATGAGGACAACATCATCACAGCGGTACGTACCCACCACCGACGAGACTCGAACCCGGGACACCCTCTCGCACGTTCTCGAAGTCGTCCACCTTCGCGGTGATCAGATTCATCGCTGCGTCCACGGCGAGAACTTCACCGTGGAGGTACCCACGGGGGTGCGAGCACTTCACATTGCCGAGCACGGTGACATCGTGATCAGAACGCAGGGCAAAGCCCCGATCGAACTCGGCCCCGGGGAACTCGTACTGCTACCCCATGGGCATGCTCATACGATCGAGAATGCGATGCCGATGCCCCCGAAAAACGAAACATGTTGGCTTTTCGGTACTTTCACACTCGACGACGTCGCAGCGCAGCGACTGCTGTCCGTTCTGCCGGACTTCGTCGAACTGCGCGCGACACAAGGAACCCCGGTCGAGTGGCTCGATGTGAGCAGCCGACTGTTGGGCGCCGAGGTGGACGATCCGAAACCTGGTTCCTCCGTGATGGTTTCCCGGATTCTCGACCTTCTCTTCGTCCAGATCCTCAGAGCGTGGGCTCGAGCGGACGGATCGAACGGCGGATGGTTGACCGCAGCAATGGATCCACGAATCGGGCAGGCCCTCGAGGCCGTCCACAACGACCCGTCACGCAACTGGACCATCGACGAACTGGCGACGCTGTCCACCCTGTCGAGATCGTCTTTTGCGGAGCGCTTCTCGCGACTGGTCGGCCAGACGCCCGGCGCTTACATCACCGAGCGCCGACTCGACCGTGCCGCCGAACTACTCGTGCAAACCACCGAGCCGGTCGGAACCATTGCGATAACTGTCGGCTACGAATCCGATGCCGCGTTCAGCCGCGCCTTCCGTCGACGATTCGACGCCTCGCCGTTGAACTGGCGAAAGTCCAACTCCCACAATCACTGACGTCAGGTCGCAGCGATTACGCCTGCGACCGGGATCCGGCCGAGAACTGCAACGCGGAAGTCCACCATCGCGCGCTCCACGTGATTGGCGCTCGAGACCACAACCACGCCGGTCGCGCCTCGATCGGCGAGAATCCGCGCAGAGTTGATCGCATTCTCGACTGTCGACCACGAAGTTCCCTCTTCGGTGATCCGGCCCGGGTTGACGCCGTTGGCAACGAGCCATTCGCGCATCGCCCTGGCTTCCGTTACTCCGGCCTTCGGAGCCCCACCGCTTGTGATGATCGGAGACTGCGGGTACTGACGGGCCAGCTGGAGCGCCGCCTGAAGCCGGTCGACCAACATCGGACGCATCGTGCCGTCGTCGAAGAGGCCGGCACCCAAGACGACGATGTTCGTGCCCACGGGGTTGAGGTCGAGCAGCACGGGCGACTGGCGTGTCAGCGTCTCAGCACTCGTGCACGCAAGAATGAGAGACCGCACCGGTGTTTGGCAGCCGCCCACCGTCGACAGGATGCCGTTGACTACCGTCGTCGGAGTGATGTCGGCACTCGCTGTCGCCGGCGACAATCCCACTCCGGCTGCGGCGATTACCGAAGCAGCAATCAATCCCTTCGTCAGAGACCTACGAACATTTGCCATGTAGCCGAACCCCCAGATTGTCGATTGTCCAGCCCACGGTAACGAACATTTCGTCGCGATTGCATCATTTGACTCAAATTTACTGTTCACTGACCGTCACACAGATTAAACATAAATATTGGGCAACAATTCGGGTTCGAAACCGTCATCTACCAGCATCTCGAATCGACGCGCCTGCCGCGTTACCGATCTGAGCTGCAGCATCCCCGAGCAGGTCGGCGACACTGAACGGCAACAATTCGTTGTTGCAGATCACGATGTTGCATCCGGGTGTTCCTGCTCGCCCCGTCCCGACCATCGTGTCGAAGATCAATTCGGGGTTCGCGAAGCCGACGAGCTGTGACGGATCGTCGATGAGCGGACCACCCGACCCATGCACGGGAGGCCCGACGTACGGCGGCGGTGGAACGTCCACGATCGAAGCGACGACAAGCCGCAAGAACTCCTGGAGATAGAGATCCCGAGGCGCGTTCTGCCACACCGGATGCGAAACATACTTGCTCACCGGCGCATTCACGGAGTAGAAGTCCTCGCCCGCGTTCACCCAGGTCAAGAAGCCGTACCCCCCATTGGACGGAGAGGGCGCGGATAACTCGTCGAGGTAGGCGGAGTCGATCAACGTCTGATCACGCCACGCGCCTCGTTGCACCATCAGCTGACCCAGTCTGGCCATGTCTCCCGGCCGGATTGCCAATCCGAGAATCAGACACGTTCACAGGGAACCACAGCCGCATCACGTTTGGGAAGAGTCCGCCTCCATTCCGAGCGCGCGACGCGCTCCCAGCGCCATGGTGACCTGTACAAGATCTTTCGGTGACGACAGGTCAAGTCCCGTCAGGGAACTCGCTTTACGCAGGCGGTACACGACCGTGTTCGGGTGTACGTGCAACTGCCGAGCGGTGGTAGCTCGATCGAATCCGGAGTCGATGAAAGATTCGAGCGTCTCGAGCACGGCAGGATCGGACTCCAACGGCGACAACACATCTGCGAGGATCGGCAGCGCAGCGCTCGGGCGGGTCAGTTGATACTCGACTGCAAGATCCTCGAGACGCACGACCCCACTTGTACGGCCGTACTTTCGGGCAACGTTCAGCACCTCGCGCGCCTGCGACACCGCTGCGGGAATTGCGGGCGGTGCCGCGACATGTACGGCGGCAACCGTCGATGCACCGATGACCTTCTCGAGATCACCCAATCGTCGACACAATGAAAGATATTGCGGACTCGACGCCCAGTTCCCCTCAGCGGGTTCCGATTCCACAATAGGAATCAGTACGGCTCCGCCACTGCTCCCGAGCACCCCGAGCGCTTTGTCACGCCCCACCTGATCGAGCTCTCGTTGCAGGTGGCGCACCTTTCTCCGCTCGGCGACGGCAGTGTCCACCTCGGTCGAGGACTCGTCGTCATTCCGTTCGACGTGCAGCGCCACCACCCAGTACAGGCGCGCCAACCTGATGCCCACATCGTCGGAGACCCGATCAACATCGACACCCGTCGAAAGTGCTACGAACAATGACCTTCGCGCAGAATCCTCGTCCGTCTGGGTGGCGTGGTCGGAACCGTAGCCGGCAAGAACCGCCGACGCGGAGGCCGCGGTGTATGCATTCAAGAGTCGTCCGGTGCGGGCAAGTGCGACACCGTCTTCCGGGACCGCCCATTCGCTGATGGTCTCCCACCACAGCCCGGCAGCCAGGTGATATGCCCGCAGCACCTCACCGAGCGGAACCAATTCCTGAGCCCGTTGGCGAGCCGATTCGCTGATGTCGGCGAGCAACTCGGGCGCCAGATCGGCGCCGGTCCGCAGCATCGAAATGAACAGTTCCAGATTGCGCCTCACGATGGTGGTGACGTCGTTACGTAATGCCTCGTCAGGGAGCAACCGGTAGAAGGTGACGTCGCGGTGGACCAGATCGACTGTCTCAATGACCAGTGGATGGGTGCGTTGCGCCAGTCGGTCGGCCAGAGATCTGCCACCAACCAGGATCGGCTCGAACGGCAGATCTTTGTTTCCTGACACAAAACCCTCCACAGAATTGAATTGTCACCACAAGGCCGACCTGCCTTTTTCCTATCACTATGTAACCCACGCCACTCACGAATTCACAATCAGCGGCGTAACTGGAAGTCCCACCTTCGACCAAGAGGAGCCTCGAGTGACGTGGAAAACGCGCAGCGCAGCCATTCTGGCAGGCGTCGTGGCTGCCGGTTCGATCGCTGCTCTCGGGACCGGTGTGTCGAGTGCCGAGACACCGGTCAGCACTATCCAGTACGTCGCACTCGGCGATTCCGCGGCGGCCGGCCCACTGGTCACCGCGCAGGACTCGTCGTCACCGGGCTGTCTACGATCACTCGACAACTACCCGTCCGTGGTGGCGCGAGAACTCGGCGCTGAACTCACGGATATGACCTGCTCGTCGGCGCGATCCGCCAACGTCACGGACACCGCACAATCGACGTTCTCCGGTCAAGTATCACCGCAGGCAACAGCATTGGGGCCTGATACCGACCTCGTCACCATCACCATCGGTGCCAACGACATCTCGTTGTTCCCGACAGTTCTGAGCTGCGTCAATCCACTCCCCGAACCCGCCGGAACGTCCTGCCGTGACAAGTTCACCTCCGGTGGCGTCGATCAACAGCGACAGATGATCGAAAATGCGTCCACAGGTTGGAGTTCCATGATCGAAGTCGCGCAGGATCGAGCACCGTCGGCGCGCATCGTCGTGGTCGGATACGGAACATACATCCGTGGTGGCGGCTGCCCCGGCACTCAGCCGTTCTGGCCGCGCGACGCCGACTATCTCCAGAGTGTGATCGACTACGGCAACACGGTCATGGCAGCAACTGCGGCCCGTCACGGCGTCGAGTACATCGACATCACCGAAACCACTGCCGGGCATGACATCTGCACGGACCCTGCCACTGCTTACTACACGGGAATCGTCCCTACCCAGCCGGCGGTTCCACTGCATCCCACTGCGGCCGGGATGCAGGCGATCGGGAAAGCGGTCGCCGACGCTCTGTCCTGAGCTTCTCCCCCAGCACAATTCATTCAGCACTCGCGAAAAGGGTGGAACAATCATGTCAATTCAACGAGACGCTCCGCCGCTGCCGTCCGTCGACGGCGCCCCTGTCGGAACACGTGACAAACTACTCGGCGGCACACTCGTCGCCCTGTTTCTCGCGAACATGCTCAACTTCTTCGACCGGGCGATCCCCTCGGTCGTTGCCGAGCCGATCAAGAACGAGTTTTCGCTCAGCGACTTGCAATTGGGATTGATCACCTCTGCATTCACCCTCGTCTACGCAGTCGCAGGACTGCCTCTGGGCCGGTTGGCCGACACGAAGAACCGTCCCAAGATCATCGGGATCGGACTCCTGGTGTGGAGCGGACTGACGGCAGCAACCGGTGCCGCCGGCAGCTACGTGCTGTTCATCCTCGCGCGTCTCGGCGTCGGTGTGGGCGAAGCGACCTTCACACCCGCAGCAAACTCGATGATCGGCGATATCTACCCGGCGGAACGACGCTCACGCGCACTTGGTGTCTTCATGCTCGGTTTGCCAATTGGCCTCATGCTCGCCTACTTCACCGTCGGCAAGATCGCCGAGGCATTCGACAGCTGGCGTGCACCGTTCTTCCTCGCGGCGATTCCCGGTGTCCTGCTGGCAGTCGTGCTCTACCGCATGGCAGATCCGGTTCGTGGTGGTTCCGAAAGTCCGGAGGCCCGCGCAGCCGCTGTTTCACAGGCACCGATCACCCGCCCGATCCGTCGTCTGCTCGCAATTCCCACGCTTCGTTGGCTCATCCTTGCCGGGCTGACGTTCAACTTCGCCGCCTACGCAGTGAATTCGTTTGTCGTCCCGCTGCTCATGCGCCAGTACCACCTGAAACTGACTGCGGCGGCATCGGTCACGGGCATCATCGTCGGAATCACGGGCCTGATCGGATTGCTTCTCGGCGCTCGCTACGCTGACAAGGCCAGCGCACGCTCACCGCGCGCACGGTTGATGATCGGTGTCGGAACCTCGGCATTGGCGGCACCTTTGACGGCGCTGGCACTGTTGCAACACGGCGGAAACGTCGTGATGTTCACGCTCTTGTTCTCGGCCGGGTGGCTTCTGGCCTACGGCTTCTACATCAGCGTCTACCCTGCCATTCACGACGTCGTGGTTCCCAGGCTCCGCGGCACTGCGACGGCGCTGTTCTTCGCTGCCATGTACCTTCTCGGCGGATTCTCCGGACCGGTTGCCGTTGGAGCGATCTCGGACTGGTTCGCCAAGCGTGCGCTTGCAGATGCCGGTACCGGGAAGTTGGCTCAGTACGCCGGCGACGGGTTGAACTCGGCCATGTATCTCGTGCCAATCATGTTGGCACTCACCGCGGTATTCATCTACCTGGCTACCCGCACTGTAGGCAAGGACTCCGCGCGCATGCAAGCGGAGCTGAGCCAGGCCTGACCGACAAGTTCACGGGCGGTGGCGGGACCCTGAGGCCCCGCCACCGCCGAGTTCAGTTGACCGTAATCGCCAGAGTCGACAACATGGACCGCAACATGTCCGGCAAGCGAGCGATCATTCGCTGCTCGGTTATCCGAACGGAGACGGGCGCGGCCAGCGTCGCTCGCCACAGTTCCGGTTGATTCTTCATCAGGTTGTTGTAGACCGGGAGCAACTGATCGTCGATGTAGGTCCAACGACCATCCCGGTCCGCCCAGTTGAAGTCCGGAAGCGGCGTTTGCACAACAGCATTGCCCACCGCGAACGAGAGCGGGTTCGACTCGCGTGGCGGCACGACGCCAGGCATCGACGGTGATGCGGCGAAGGTGGTCAGGTAAGTCAACGAGCGACCAACGCTGCCGCGGTAGGCCTTCGCCTCGTCCCACTGATCACCCACCGACTGGTACTGCTCCCTTCGCAGCAGACGCACATTGCCGTCGAAGACCGATTCCGGTGTCCCCGAAGCAATGTTGTTCCACGCGATACGGGCGTTCTCGTCGAGCAACCCTGCGCGATCGAGTTCGGCGATGCCGTCGACACCGTCGTGAACCCACGCCATGTGCATGGGAATCAGGTCCGAGAAGATGTGTTTGCTCATCGCAATCACTTTCCCCTGGAACCACATCACGTCCTCGGGGCGAATCTCGTGGCCGACCTCGAGAAGTGCCGCAATGTCCTCGGGTGCTCCCATCGACGATGCAACCGGCGACCCGATGCGGTCGATCTCTCGCCAGACCAGTGCCATCGCCTCGCTGATCGCTTGGACTTCCAGCACAACCCGCCCGTAGTCCAAGTCGAGGAGTCCACCGGCGAAAGCGGGCCCGACCATTCCTCCCATACCTGCCCACTGCAGCTCTCGATGCTCGAGCTGGAGTCGCTCGTAGAACTGGAAAGTGTTGGTGAGGTTTCCGAGATTCGCGTGCACACCGTCGAACGGAGTCCACGAAGCGAGATCGATACCTGCCGACTCCGTCCCGACCGCGAGCCAGTACTGCTTGAGCAGTGTCTGATAGCGATGCGGATCCACTCCCGAGGCTCGGGCGGTATCCACCAAAGACCGCAGCGTCGCGGAATCCGATGGCAGAGAAGGATGCAGGCCGCCCGTGGCTTCGGCGTTTGCGTTCACTGCTTCCAGGTCGAGGTACCTGTCGAGCTCACCAGTACCCGCGGACGCCCTGCCTCCCAGTACGACGGCACCGCCGATACCTGCCGAAGCAACGAGAACCGTGCGCGCAAAATCCCTGCGCGTCAGAGACTTCCGCAAGCTCATCGTCCCTCGGCTTCGTCGAACGTCTTTGCCAGCCAGGCGATGTCCTGCATACCCAGCTGATCGGTCACCGTCTTGTACAGGTTGGTCACGTAATCGAGCGGCCCGCACTGCGACGGGAGCAGGTCCACGTTGCCGCCGTCTGCTCGATATGTCTGCGCCAAGTGCTCTGCCTCACTGAAGGGAACGAGAAAGTCGTCCTCACAGGAAGAAATCAGAAGCTTGGAAGCCGGCGCCTGCTTTCCCAACGTGTTGTCCGCGTACGCCGCGGCCAGCGCAGGGATCGTTCGGGGCGAAGGGTTGGTGAGTAGGACGTCGAACGGAACGAATGGGAGTCCGAGGTAGAGCGCCTGGCAGGACGCGCGGAAGGCTGCGGCGACGTTGTGACCGATCGGAGTCAGATGATCGTCGAGCCGAACGTCGGGGTAGCCCGCGTCGAATCCGAGAATGCTCGAGAAGACGAATCCGGAACCGATCCCACCGGCCGCTGTTTCCTCGAACGTTGCGGGGTCGATCATCATCGCCTGAATGGCACTGGCCTGGACGTTCAGTTCCGGCGCATAATCATGGGCTTGTTCCGCGGCAAAGCCCGCTGCGACACCGCCTCCGGCGACACCGTAGATGCCGACAGGGGTGTCTGATTCGAGGCCGCCTTCCGGAAGCGCGAGTGCTGCCCGAACGCCGTCGAGCGTTGCCTTCCCTGAGAACTGTCCGATCGAGAACGGATGGGGAGCAGTGTCGCCGTCGTTGCCGACGTCGCTCATCATCACTGCCCAGCCGTGGCCGAACATCTGAGCCACCGGGCCGAGCGCCGAGAACATCGCCGGGTCGCTCTGATTGCCGCCGGTCCACTGGTGACTTGGTGCGCAGTTCGCGCCGAGGCTGTCGTTCGCCTCGGCGTATCCGATGATCTTGCGATCACCTGGCGCAGTTCCGTCCTCGGGAATCATCAGAATTCCGGTGCTGATCACCTGCCGACCGAAGTGATCAGTGGTGGTGTACATGAGTTGGTGAGCCGAGACCACGTCGGGACGGACCTGGTAGACCTGCACGCTGACCGGACGCGCTTTGAGAAGTGTGCCGGGGGCGGTACCCGGCTCGATTTCAGGTTCGTCGAACCACGGATCATCGGACGAGAGCCCGAGTGGAGTCAATTCGGTGGAAATGTCAGCGCCTTGGAGTGCCTTCACGACCAACGGGTTGAACACGTCGGCCAGGTCGACGGTCTCCTGCGCACCAGCCGGCGACCCCACCGCAAACAAGGCCACTGCCAGGGCCGATGCCGTTCCGGCGCGCCATGACCACCGTCGCCACGTCGAGTCAAACATCGTTCACGAGTTCCTTACTTTCGGGTAATGAGCACCCCTACACTCCCATTCACCTGCATTAACAGACAAGTCGGGCACCCATCCGTTGGCCGAAAACCTCGATCGGGCTTAGGCTGACGGCACCTGTCCGGCAAGTCTGGCGTGGGAGGTTTGTCTGTGAGTGCTCCGACCCGTGTATCGCGAGCTACCGGCGATTCACTCCAAGCTCGACCGCGGCCGTCCAACATCACGTGCAAGATTCTGATGGCCGTGACAGGACTGATCTTCGCCGCTTTCGTTCTCGTCCACATGATCGGAAACCTGAAGGTCTACACCGGTGCCGATCACTTCGACGACTACGCACACTGGCTACGAACGGTGTTCGAACCCTTCCTGCCCTACGAGGGACTTCTGTGGATTCTTCGCATCGTCTTGCTCGCGTCATTGGTCGCACACTTCGGGTGTGCCTGGCTGCTCACCGTCCGCGGACGCCGAGCTCGAGGAAAATTTCGACGTAAAGGTCTGGGAATCAAGTCCTTTACAGCGCGCACGATGCCCGTCACCGGAGCTGTGCTGCTGCTGTTCGTCATTTTCCACATACTCGACCTCACGACCGGAACCCGACCCATCGGCAGCAGCGAGTACGAAGCGGCCACGCGCACACAGAGTTACGCATACGACAATCTGATTGCCAGCTTCGAGCGTCCGCTGGTGGCAGCGTTCTACATCGTCGCGATGGCTCTGCTGGCAATGCACCTCGCGCACGGACTCTGGAGCGCGGTCAACGATCTCGGCGTGACCGGCCAACGACTGCGCCAGATTGGCGTTGCACTCTCCGGAATCTTTGCGCTCGTCGTGATGGTCGGAAACATGTCGATCCCCATCGCGGTCATGACCGGCGCCATCTCGAAGACAGGAGCGTCATAAGTGAACAGCTTCGAACTCGACGATCTGCGCAGCATCGGGACACCGGTGGACGGTAAGGTCCCGGCCGGCGATCCGGCGACGGCCTGGCCCACTCGCAAACTCGACTACAAGCTCGTCAGCCCACTCAACCGGCGCAAGTTCACGGTCATCGTCGTCGGTACCGGCCTCGCCGGCGCGGCCTGCGCCGCCTCCCTCGGTGAACTGGGCTACCACGTCGAGTCCTTCACCTTCCACGATGCACCCCGCCGTGCACACAGTGTCGCCGCGCAAGGAGGCATCAACGCTGCTCGCGCTCGAAAAGTGGACAACGACAGTCTCGCCCGCTTCGTGAAGGACACCGTCAAGGGCGGTGATTTCCGGGGCCGTGAGGCCGACTGTTTCCGTCTCGCCGAAGAATCCGTACGCGTCATCGATCACATGAATGCCATCGGGGCACCGTTTGCTCGCGAGTACGGCGGCACTCTGGCCACCCGATCCTTCGGCGGCGTTCAGGTGTCGCGCACGTACTACACGCGCGGGCAGACAGGCCAGCAGTTGCAGATAGCGTCGTCGCAGGCACTGCAACGTCAGATCGCAGCCGGAACGGTCAACCTACACACCCGAACCGAGATGCTCGATCTCATCGTTTCGGACGGGCGAGCACAAGGGATAATCACACGCGATCTCGTGACCGGTGAGATCGGCGCCACCACAGGCCATGCCGTCGTACTGGCATCCGGCGGCTACGGAACCGTATTCCACAAGTCCACACTTGCGAAGAATTCCAACGCCACGGCCGCCTGGCGAGCGCACCGACGCGGTGCGTTGATGGCTTCACCCTCGTTCATCCAATTCCATCCGACGGCACTTCCCGTCAACTCCGAGTGGCAGTCGAAAACCATTCTGATGAGCGAATCCCTGCGCAACGACGGCCGGATCTGGGTACCGGCCAAGCCCGGAGACGATCGTGAGCCCGGCGACATTCCCGAAAACGAACGCGACTACTACCTCGAGCGCAAATATCCTGCGTTCGGGAACCTCTCTCCCCGCGACGTCTCTTCACGGGCCGCCCGCGAGCAAATCGACTCCGGTCACGGCGTCGGCCCTCTGAAAAACAGTGTGTACCTGGATTTCCGCGATGCGTTGGCACGGCTCGGCCGCAAGACCATCGAGGAGCGATACGGAAATCTGTTCTCGATGTATCGCGACGCCACCAGCGAAGACCCCTATACGGTGCCGATGCGCATCGCCCCCGGAGCCCACTTCACCATGGGAGGACTGTGGAACGACTACGACCAGATGACCTCCATCCCCGGCTTGTTCGTCGGTGGTGAGGCAGGCTGGGGATACCACGGGGCCAACCGCCTCGGCGCCAATTCGTTGCTCTCGGCATGCGTCGACGGCTGGTTCACCCTCCCGTACGCGATTCCGAATTATCTTGCACCGCTACTCGGATCCACTCCACTCGAACTGTCCGATCCCGCTGTGACGTCGACGCTCACTGACGTGAGGGGTCGGGTGGACCTGCTGCTCTCGGTCGGCGGAACACACGGCCCCGACAGGTTCCATCGACAACTGGGCGAGATCCTCTATGCGGGTTGCGGTGTCACCCGAACGGCCGAGGGCTTGACCAAGGCGATCGCCGAAATCCGCGCACTGCGAACCGATTTCTGGTCGAACCTGCGAGTTGCCGGCAGCGGAAACCAGTTCAACCAGGAGTTGGAAAGGGCCGGCAGGGTAGCCGATTTCCTCGAGCTCGCCGAACTGATGTGCGTCGATGCTCTCGATCGTGACGAGTCCTGTGGAGCGCACTTTCGTGCCGAACATCAGACTCCCGACGGCGAAGCGCAGCGAAACGATCAGGACTGGTGCTTCGTCTCCGCGTGGGAAACCGCCCAGGACGGCAGACACGTTCGACACGACGAGCCGTTGTCCTTCACCGCTGTTCCACTGCAGACGAGGAACTACGTATGAAAATCACCGTGGACGTGTGGCGCCAATCCGGACCTGAGTCGTCCGGCGCATTCGACACCTACCAAATAGACGACGCGACGGTGGAGATGTCGCTGCTGGAGCTCCTCGACCGACTCAACGACCAACTCGTGGAGAGCGGCAACGAACCCATCGCCTTCGATTCCGACTGCCGAGAAGGGATCTGCGGGTCCTGCGGCATCACGGTCGACAATGTTCCCCATGGGCCGGTTGCGAACACTCCCACGTGCCGTCAGCACCTGCGTAGCTTCTCCGACGGTGACCGAATCAAACTGGAGCCGTTCCGCTCCGCAGCCTTTCCAGTGGTCCGCGACCTCGTCGTCGATCGCTCTGCGCTCGACCGGGTGCTCGAAGCCGGTGGATACGTTTCGGTCAATGCAGGAACCGCGCCGGACGCAGACAGTCAGCCGCTCTCGCATCAAAGTGCCGAAGCTGCACTGGACTTCGCCGCGTGCATCGGCTGCGGCGCTTGCGTGGCAGCCTGCCCGAACGGTGCCGCGCACCTCTTCACCGGGTCCAAACTGACCCACCTGTCTCTCGTCACGCAGGGCCGCAACGAACGTGGCAAGCGGGCCCGAGCGATGTCGCACCAGATGGAGGCCGATTTCGGGCCGTGCTCGACCTACGGTGAATGTGCGCAGGTGTGTCCCGCGGAGATACCGCTGACCGCGATTGCCGCTGTCAACAAGGAATCGATGC
>NZ_LVCT01000501.1:0-13763 GCF_001647205.1 Rhodococcus sp. EPR-134 | reverse complement strand
ACGCTCATCACGAAACCGATTCGGAACCACTCCGAGGTCTTGATGTATCCGGAACCGTAGATCACTCCGGCCGGACCGGACGCGTAGTGCGAGATACCGCCGAACAGGCTGCCGATGAAGCCGAACACCAGGGCCGAGAACAGCGGCGGCGCACCGGTTGCCACCGCCGCGCCGAGAAACACCGCGTACATCGCGACGATCTGCGCGGTGTTCGACGCAAACAGATAGTGCGCGTAGAAGTACACCAAGGTCAGGATCGCAAAAGCCCAGATCCACGGCAAACCGTCGACGCTCGAGGAGACCTGGGTTCCGATCCACGAGATCACGCCGAGTTCTTCGAGATGGCTTGCCATACCGACCAGAACGGCAAAGAACACGAGCGTCTGCCACGCCCCGGTGTCGTGGACCAGGTTGTTCCACGTCAGCACCTTGGTCACCAACAGGATGCCGATTCCGACGAATGCTGTTGTAGTGGCATTGACGTTGAGCTGCGAGCCCAGGCACCAGAGCACCAGCAGCAGAACGAAGGTGGCGGCCATGATCTTCTCGTTGCGGCTGATCGGACCTGCCTTGCGCAGTTCCTCCCTGGCTTGCTCGGGTGCTTTTGGAGTCTTCAACATCGTGGGCGGGAAGATCTTCGACATCACCCACGGGATCGCGATGAGACTCGCAATTCCCGGAACCGATGCTGCCAGCGCCCATTTGCCCCACGAGATGTCGATGCCGATCTTGGCAGCCGCATCGACGGCCACAGGGTTACCCGCCATGGCGGTGATGAACATCGCGGAGGTCACGACGTTGACTTGCAGCGACGTGAGCAGCAGATATGCTCCGAGCTTCTTGCGAGAGTCCTCGGGCTCGGGATTGGAGTCCTCCAACTTGCTCAGCGAGACGATGATCGGATAGACGACGCCACCCGCACGGGCGGTGTTCGACGGCGTCGCCGGAGCAAGTATCAAGTCCGTCAACGCCATTCCGTAGGACAATCCGAGACTCGACTTGCCGAGTTTGGTCACGAACATGAGCGCAACCCGTTTGCCGAGTCCGGTGACCAGAAAGCCCTCGGCAATGAAGAACGATGCGACAATCAGCCAGATCGTGGTGTTACTGAAGCCGGACAACGCTTCCGTCGGCGTCTCGGTCTGGGTGATCATGGCGATCGACAGGCCTACCAGCGCCACAGAACCCGTCGGCAGAGGCTGCAAGATCAACGCCACGATGGTGCCGACGAAGATTCCGAGCATGTGCATGCCCTTGGGATCCACACCGTCCGGAACAGGCATGAAATAGATGATCAAGCCGAGGACGACGGGCACCGCAGCCGGGTAGTACCGCCTGAGCACCGATTGTTTCGACGGCTCCGCCGGCGGTGTCGTCTCAGAAAAAGACTCAGTGCTTTCGGATTTGGCCTCGGACATTTGCATCTCCTCGACTTGTCGCCCCAGGTGATCGCCCCAGATGATTGTCCCCCAAACATCAGGTTTTCGTGCGGTCAATCCAAGTTCGAGAGAAAATGCCCAGAAGTACAGTCGTCCTTACGAGGCGCTGTCTCGCACCGACGCTTCAGTGGGAGAATGCCCATCTCGCAAAAGATTGTGCCAATCGATCAACAGAGGCGCGGGCGTGCTGCACGCTTGAATCTCCGAGAGTTGTTCAACCTGCTTCTGCGAAAGGTATTCGTCGGCAAGATGTTTGGGTCAGGACTGCGCGGATTGCCGACCTCGACCGGATCTTCGCGCGTGATGTGATCCAATTCCGAAGCATGTCAGCCGACAGACAGACCCACGAACCGAGAAGATTCGTATCGGGCCGACGAGTGGTTGCGCCATCTATTGTCGGGAATGTGACGGAATCCGACGCCCACGAGGACTCGACCGACTCCACTGAATCGGAAGTGGCCGGTCACCCGAGGAAACGTCCACTGTGGCGTGAGATTCTGATCCTCTTTGTCGTCGCACTCGTCCTGAGTGTTGTCATTCAGAACTTCGTCGGACGCATTTTTCTGATCCCGTCGGAGTCCATGGAACCGACACTTCACGGATGCACCGGCTGCACGGGAGACAAAATTTTCGTCGACAGAATCAGCTATCGATTCGGGGATCCACAGCCTGGGGATGTGGTCGTGTTCAAGGGACCCGAGTCCTGGAACGACGAGTACAAATCCATTCGATCCGACAATTCGATTGTTCGCGCATTTCAGGGACTCGGGTCCATCGTCGGCTTGGTCCCGCCGGACGAAAACGACCTCGTGAAGCGGGTAGTCGCGGTCGGTGGCCAAACCGTACAGTGCCTGTCCGAGGAAGAGGGGCTTCGAGTGAACGGCAAGCCGCTGACCGAGCCGTACATCGACAAGCGCATTCCGGGCAACGGTACCTCTTGCCAAGGAAGGTATTTCGGGCCGGTCACGGTTCCCGACGGGAACCTGTGGGTGATGGGCGACAACCGCGCCCATTCGAAGGATTCACGTTTCCATCTCGATGACGAACACAGTGGAACGGTGGCGATCGACAATGTCATCGGCAAGGTTCAATTGATCGTCCTTCCCTTCTCACGGTGGGGAACTGTGAGCTCCTTCGATCCGCAGTGACAGATCGAATCAACCAGGCGGCCCGCATCTTCGGACGGCACAGTCGACATGGCTCCGCTTTCGGACGATCATCGAGCGCATCTGTTACCGAGGGTAGGAGAACCACATGCGCGCTCGACGCATCACCGCCAATCTCAAAGTCGCCGATGTCGGAACCGCCAAGAGCTTCTACTCCGACTTTCTCGGCCTGAGCACCGAAGAGTTCAACATGGGGTGGGTCGCTCGCTACACCTCTCCCGACACCGGCGCGAACGTACAGCTCGTCACGCACGACGCCACTGCGACCGAGGACTCGGTCATCTCAGTCCACACGGACGACGTCGACGGCGCCTACGAAGAGGCCCGCAGGCTCGGCTACGAAATCGTGCACCCCATAACGACCGAAGAGTGGGGTGTTCGCCGATTCCTCGTCCGGCACCCGATGGCAACGTCGTCAACATCGTGCGACACCGGGACTGAGCAGCGGAAAGAACCCCATTCGACGTTTTAGGTCATTTGACCTAGAGTTAGGTGCATGACCGATTCATTGCAGTATTCAGCCGACGGCCCGATCCTCGTGGCCGGCGGATACGGAACCGTGGGCAGCGCCCTGACTGCGTTGCTCGCCCCCGACTTCCCACTACTCCTCACCGGACGCACCCCCGAGCGAGGCGACGAACTGGCCGGCCGTCACGGCGCTTCCGTCCGCCGCTGGGACCTCCTCGACCCGACACCCTTCGACGCGTCCGTACGCGCGGTCGTGTCGACGGTCAACGATCCCCACGATCGTGTCCTGTCCGCCGCCGTCGAGGCCGGCATTCCGTACGTGGACATCACCCGCTGGACAACCCGCGTCGCTCGCGCCGCCACTCTGGCGGGTCAGAAGTCGCCGAGCGCACCGGTGTACCTGTCGTCCGGATGGATGGGCGGAGTCACCAATATCGTCGCCGCAGCGCTGGCCGAGGAACTGGGTGGCGCGAGCACGATCGACGTCTCGATTCGCTACGACGTCAACGACATTGCCGGGCTGGACTCCGTCGACTTCATCGATCGGCTCGGGCAGGATTTCGAGGTGATGCAGCAAGGAAACCCGATCACCGTCAGCCCGTTGACGGATACACGCTGGGTCGACTTCCCCGGATCGCGCACCAAGGTCGGAAGAATCGACACTCCGGAACAATTCACGTTCCCCATGACCTTGGGCGCCGAAACTGCCAGCACTCGAATAGGTTTCAGTTCTAATGCATCCACAACTGCGCTGCTCGCCGCCAAGAAGGTGGGTCTGTTCCGTTGGGGTCGCGGCGACCGCTTCACACCGCTACGACGCGGACTCCTGTACTCGCCGGGCAAGGGCGGGAGCGCGCAAGTACGCATCGATGTCACCGGCCCGAGCGGCACGACAAGCGCGACAATCGTCGACCGGCAGGGCCAGGCTCACCTCACCGCGGTGGGCGGCGCGCTGGCCGTCAGACGAGCCTTGGCCGACGATGCCCGGCCTGGAGTCACTTTCCCCGAATCGCTTCCGAACCCTCGCCGCACCGTCTCCGAGTTGGAGAGCTTCGGGGTGGCAGTATTGCGACCATGACCCTCTCCAAGGGCGCCGCCCGTGCGGCAGCACTTCTCGACGCAGCAGAACAGGTCCTCACTACTCAGGGCAATGCCAACTCGGCAATGCGCGATTTCGCAGCCGCGGCCGGAGTGCGGGTAGGACATCTGCAGCACTACTACCCCACCCGTGCAGATCTGATACGCGCAGTGATGTCACGTGCATTGACCCGCTCACTGGATCGCCTTGCCGTCGTCCCCGATACGGATCAGAGCCTTTCCCGCGAGGAATCCGAACACTTCATCGGAGTCCTGCTCGGAGAACAGGACGACCAGGCCACTGTGCGTCTGTACGTCGAAGTATGGGCCATTGCAGCGGCGGACCAAGAAGTCGCGGTCGTGCTTCGAGACTTCTACGCCCAGTACATCGCACACGTAGAGCGCGCAGTCGCGTGTGCACAACCGGAGCTGGATGCGACTGAACTTGGCGCGACAGCGCAGACCATCGTGAGCCTGCTCGAGGGTTCCGCAATTCTCCGATCGGGAATCACCGGCCGAAAGTCCGAGGCTTCGGACCGAAAGCTCGTGGACACACTGCAGTACCTGATTCACGGGTCCTGACTCGGACGTATCGTAAAGCCCATGAGCGTTGCAAACGAATGGAGCCGAATCGAAGCGTGGTGCCGTACACACGCACCGGTGACGGCTGCAGCGTTTCAACCAGGACTCGGTGACGCCGTTATCGAGGAATTCGAAGCCTCGACCGGCGTCACGTGGCCCCAGGAACTTCGCGACCTGTATCGGGTCCACAACGGCAGCCTGACCCACGACGACCGGACCGGCCTCTTTCTCGGCAGCGTGCTCCCGGACAAATTCTTCTACCCCATCGACGTCGCAACAGAAGTTCGTCTCACTCTGCTCGAAACGTGGGATGAGACGATCTACGAGAATCCAGACCTCTACGCCGATGACGAGATGGATCGACACGATCAACGCGACGCAGGCACTGCCGCAACCATGTTCATCCCCTCGTTCGTTCCCTTTGCCGGACTGGACGAGTACCACTACTTCGTGGACACCCGCAGCGGCGCACTCCACCATTGTGTGACCGAGTATGCGTCGGACGCCACTGACAACGGCGGTCCGATCTGGGCGTCCATCTCGGTAATGCTGGCCGCCCATGCCGTAGCGCTGGAAACAGGATCAACGATCGGAGTGTGGAAACCCGTTGTCAGCAAGGGTGTTCTGGAATGGGAAGTCGACGCATGACACCCAAGCAGGATCCGACCCGTCGCACCCTCGCCGACGGGCGTCAGATCTTCTACTTCGACGATGCCGGCAGTGCCCGCGCCCACTCTGCGCGAGATTCCCGCGAATTGCCGGCTCTCGACCACTCGTCTCGGATGAGATTCGACGTTCTCACCGGGGAGTGGATCACCATGGCTTCGCATCGCATGACACGGACACATCTCCCCTCCGCCGCCGAATGTCCATTGTGCCCGACCGACGAAACACGCACGCCCACAGAGATACCCGACGGAGACTACGACGTCGCGGTGTTCGAGAATCGGTTTCCGAGCTTTGCCGCGGCGCCCGAGGAAGCCATTGACAGTCCCGGAGACGGTGTGGGCGATCGCCCAGCGGCCGGCCACTGCGAAGTGATGTGCTTCTCGAGCGATCACACGGCGTCCGTCGCCGAGCTTCCACTCGAACGCATGCGCACGATTGTGGGTGCCTGGATTTCTCGGACCGAAGAGTTGTCGGCGGATCCGCTTGTGGAACAAGTGTTCTGCTTCGAGAACCGCGGCGAAGAAATCGGGGTGACACTCACCCATCCACACGGACAGATCTACGCATACCCGTATGTCACGCCACGCACCCGATCGATGCTGACGCAGGCGCACAAACACTTCGAGCGCACCGGTCGCTCACTACTCGCCGATGTTCTGGCGTTCGAGCGCGAGGACAAGGCCCGGTTGATCTACGACGGCGATCACTGGAGCGCCTACGTCCCGACCGCCGCACGATGGCCCATCGAGATTCACCTGGCACCGCACCGAGACGTCCCGGACCTTCCCTCGCTGAACGACCAAGAGCGCGAAGAGCTTGCGGTCGTCTACCAAGATCTCCTACGCCGTATCGATCGCTTCTATCCGAGCGTCGACCGGGTACCGTACATCGCGGCTTGGCACCAAGCTCCCGTCCGCATCAACCGACCTCTGGGCCGACTGCATCTTCAGCTGTTCTCGATCTTGCGCGCACCGGGCAAACTCAAATACCTCGCCGGGTCCGAGTCCGCCATGGGCGCCTGGGTGAACGACACCGTTCCCGAGGCAGTCGCGGCCCGCCTACGGGAGTTGAAATAGTGGATACGGTCTCGAACAATTCTGTGCTCCAACAGTTTCACGCCACCTACGGCTATCCTGCAACCGGAGTGTGGGTGGCACCCGGTCGAGTCAACCTGATCGGTGAACACACGGACTACAACGGTGGATTGTGCCTACCGGTCGCTCTCGAGCAGCGAACACTGGTTGCCGTCGCACTGCGCAGCGACGGGGTCGTCCGCGTGCACAGTCGGCAATCCGCCGAGACGTACACCGGGCCCGTCGGCGACATCGCCACAGGGTGGGCCGCCTACCCCACAGCCGTTCTGTGGTCTCTTGCGCGCAGAGGCCTCCCGATCGAAGGAATCGATCTTGCCGTCGACTCGTCGGTACCGGTCGGGGCCGGGCTGTCGAGCTCCGCTGCCCTCACCTGTTCGGTTGCGTTGGCCGTCAACGAACTTCATGATTCACCTTTCGCCCGCGATGAGCTGGTACAGGTGTGCATCCAGGCCGAGAACGACGGCGTCGGCGCACCGACCGGAGGGATGGATCAAACCATTGCCCTCTTTGCTCAGCCCTCGACTGCGCTCCTGCTGGACTGCCAGGACGGATCCACCGAACCCATACCTTTCGAACTCCACGGTGCAGGGTACGAACTGATCGTCATCGACACCCGGGTCAAACACTCGCTCGCAGACGGACAGTACGGAATGCGGCGCTCTCAATGCGTCGCTGCAGCAGCAGCTCTCGGCGTCGGCAGCTTGCGAGAGGCTACAGCAGACCAGGCCGAGACAGTGCGAGACCCGATCCTCCGGGCGCGGGCACGGCACGTCGTGACCGAGATCGAGAGGACGCGGAAGACCGCAGAACTTCTGCGCAGCAGCAGATTCAGTGACGTCGGCGAGCTGTTCGACAACTCGCACGCCTCGTTGCGCGACGACTTCGAGGTCTCGTGCGATGAACTCGACGTCGCCGTTGCCGCAGCACGACGCGGCGGCGCGATCGGTGCGCGGATGACCGGCGGCGGATTCGGAGGCTCGGCCATCGCGCTGGTTCCGGAAGGAAGCGGAGCGGAGGTCATCGCGTCAGTGAGCCGCGACTTTGCGGCGCGAGGTTGGCGAGCACCCCACTTTCTCGGCGTCGTTGCCGGGGGTTCGGCCGCCCGTCTCTGAGCGAACGGCACGTTCAGCGCACTGGAGGTGCCGAACGTACCGTTCGCCCTGGTTGGGACACCTCGAGATCCCCCTCACATAAATAGTCATTTCAGATGCGAATTATGTAGGTTCAGATCATGCAACTGACGCAGTTCACCGATCTGGGATTGCGCGTCGTCATGCGGTTGGCAGTACTCGACGCGGATGCCTCCCCCAGTACCCGGGATGTTGCGCAGCAGCTCAACGTGTCGTACTCCCATGCCACCAAGGTGGTTACACGGCTCGGTGAGCTCGGCATCGTGACAACCAGGCGCGGCCGCGGCGGTGGGCTTTCCATCACCGAACTCGGCCGCACCGCCACCATCGGCTGGCTGGCCAGACGCCTCGAAGGCCCGGGTGAAGTCGTCGACTGCGAAGGCGACAAACCGTGCCCATTGCGCGGAGGTTGCCTCCTTCGAAGTGCGTTGCGCGAAGCACAGGAAGCGTTTTTCGTTTCACTCGACGCGGTCACGATCGAAGACGTCATCCGGCAGCCGTCCAAAACTGTCCTGCTACGCCTCACCACCCGGAGCGACGAAGCAGGCTGATCAATCGAATTTCGACCGAACGGAGCAGCTCATGCTTTCCCCACAGTCAACCGAGGTCATTCGCGCCACCCTTCCCGTGGTCGGCGCCGCCATCGGCGATATCACAACCCTGTTCTACCGCAGGATGTTCGACGCACATCCTGAACTCGAACGTGATTTGTTCAATCGCGGCAATCAGAAACAGGGCGAACAGCAGAAGGCTCTCGCCGGCGCCATCGCGGCATTCGCGACGCTTCAGCTCGAGCCGGACAGCGCCAAGGTCGATCTCATACTCTCACGCATCGCGCACAAGCATGCGTCGCTGGGAATCACGCCCGACCAGTACGCAATCGTGCACGAACACCTCTTTGCCGCGATCGTCGAAATACTCGGCGATGCAGTCACTCCCGACGTCGCGGCAGCCTGGGACGAAGTCTACTGGCTGATGGCGGAAACCCTCATCACGATGGAGCGTGGCCTCTACCAACTCGCCGGCGTCGACGCCGGTGACGTCTGGCGCACGGTCAGAATCAGCGAACGAGTTCTTCAGTCCGCCGACACCGTCTCACTGACGCTCACGTCGCTCGACGGTAGCGCACTCCCCACCTTCGCTCCCGGACAGTACCTTTCGGTCGGGGTTACACTGCCCGACGGCGCCCGCCAGATCCGCCAATACAGCCTGTGTTCGATACCGAGCAGCGCAGACTGGCGGATCAGCGTCAAGCGAATCTCCGGAACTCCCGATGGCGAAGTGTCGAACTTCCTCTACAACAACGTATTCGAAGGTCAAGAACTCTCCGTCACCACACCTTTCGGCGATCTCACCATGCCGGACGACAACTCACCGCTCCTGCTCGCGTCGGCCGGAATCGGTTGCACACCGATGATCGGGATGCTCAATCATCTCGTGGACACCGGTGCTGACCGTTCGGTATCTGTCATCCATGCGGATCGATCCATTGCGGATCACGCGCACCGCGCAGAACTCAGCACACTCGTCGACCAGATTCCCGCCGCAACCCTGCACCGTTGGTACGAGGATCTCGGCACGCACGTTGCGTTCGGATCGGTTCACGAAGGACGGGCGGATTTGCAAGGTATTGCAGTGGAGCCCGATACCCAAGCCTTCCTTTGCGGGCCGATGCCGTTCATGTTGGCGATGCGCGCCTCGTTGCTCGAAAGGGACGTCCCGGCGCAGAATATCCACTACGAGGTCTTCGGGCCCGACAGCTGGGCCAACACCTGAGCGGACCACTGCCTGCGAACTGGACCTTGGCGCGCCACAGTAATCCCTTGTGTACTCGACGGAACATACGTACCGAGTAGTGGGAGACCGACATGATCACGTCAGCGTCGATGACGGGAGTCGCGCTGATCGCCCTGGCGATGGTTCTGACACCGGGCCCCAACATGATCTATCTGGTGTCCCGCAGCATCAGCCAGGGCCGCCGGGCAGGTTTGATCTCGCTCGGCGGAGTCGCAACCGGTTTCCTGGTCTACCTCACCGCCACGTGTGCAGGGCTGACGGCGGTTCTCTTCGCCGTACCAACGGTGTTCACCGCGGTGAAAATCGGTGGTGCCCTGTACCTGGCCTATCTCGCCTGGTCGACACTCCGACCAGGTGGGAAGTCCGCTTTCGAGGTGGGCGAGGTCGACCGCCACGGTAGCGGCCGTCTGTTCGGGATGGGGTTGACCACCAATCTGCTCAATCCCAAGATTGCGCTGATGTACGCGGCCCTGATCCCCCAGTTCGTCGATCCCACTGCGGGTCCGGTCTGGCAACAGGCACTCGTACTCGGCGGCGTGCAGATCCTGGTCGCAGTCACCGTCAACGCGTTGATCGTGTGCTGTGCGGCAGCCGTGTCGACCTTCCTCATGGCGCGTCCGGTGTGGATGCGGGCTCAGAAATGGCTAGCTGGTGGCATTCTCGGAATCTTCGCCACCCGCATGGCCCTGGAGTAGTTTCAGTCCTTCGGACGTTGGTCGATCAGACGACGCGCTTTGCCGATCGAGCGTTCGAGTCCGCCGGGTTCGAGAACGCTCACCTCGACCGTGACACCGATCTTGTTCTTCACCAGCTTCTGCAACGCCGAAGACGCTGCCGCATGATCGGAAATTGCCGCGTCAGGGCGAGCCTCGACGCGCACTGTCAGAGTATCCATCCGGCCCGGACGCTCCAGCACACACTGGAATTGGGGTGCCAGGGCGGGGACGGTCAGGATCAGCTCTTCGATCTGTGTGGGGAACAGATTGACCCCACGCAGGATGATCATGTCGTCGGTCCGGCCGGTGACCTTCTGCATCCGACGCATCGAGCGCGCCGTACCCGGCAACAGTCGGGTCAGGTCCCTGGTTCGGTAGCGAATGATGGGCAGCGCTTCCTTGGTGAGAGAGGTGAAAACCAGCTCACCTTCTTCACCGTCCGGCAGCACTTCGCCCGTGACCGGATCGATGATCTCCGGGTAGAAGTGGTCTTCCCAGATATGGAGCCCGTCTTTGGTTTCCACACATTCCATTGCCACACCCGGGCCCATGATCTCGGAGAGTCCGTAGATGTCGACCGCATGCATGTCGAGTTGCTGTTCCAGCTCGGTACGCATCTGTTCGGTCCACGGCTCCGCTCCGAAAACTCCCACCCTCAGTGAGGTCTTCGAGGGATCGATGCCTTTCTTGATCATCGCATCCACGATGGTCAACATGTACGACGGAGTCACCATGATGGCGTCGGGCTCGAAGTCCTCGATCAGTTGAATCTGCCGCTCGGTCATGCCACCGGACATGGGAATGACCGTGCAGCCCAAGCGCTCCGCACCGTAGTGTGCTCCCAACCCACCGGTGAACAGACCGTACCCGTAAGCCACGTGAACCTTGTCCGAAGACCGCACGCCGCCGGCCGAGAGACTGCGCGCGATGAGATCGGCCCAGTTGTTCAGGTCGTTGCTCGTGTACCCCACCACCGTCGGGCGACCGGTGGTCCCCGAAGACGCGTGAATTCGCGAGACCCGGTCCTGGGGCACTGCAAACATCTTGAACGGATAGTTCTCACGTAGATCCGCTTTGGTGGTGAAGGGAAACTTCGCGAGATCGCTCAGATCCTTCAAGTCGCTCGGGTGGACGCCGGCGTCGTCGAAAGCTTTGCGGTAGTGCGGAACATTGGTGTACGCGTGCATCAGGGACCATTGCATCCGCTCGAGTTGGAGCGTCGAAATGCGGTCCCGACTGGCAAATTCGATTTCTTGCGAAGTAGCAGTGACGAGTTCGGTCATGATTGTCTCCGGTGGGCTCAGTGAGGGCGCTGTGCGGGCGGTCAGGCGTCGAAATCGACTGTTATCTGTTCACCGACAGGGAAGGTCTGGCAGGTCAGTACAAAACCCGCGTCGACTTCGTAGTCTTCGAGTGCGTAGTTCCTGCGCATCTCGACGTCACCGCAGGTGACCTTGGCGCGACACGTTCCACAGACCCCGCCCTTGCACGCGAAGGGCAGATCCGATCGGTACTGTTCCGCTGCATCGAGAATCGACTGGTCTCGCGGAAGTGTCGCGGTGGTCGATCGACCGTCGAGAGTAATAGTCACCTCGCTGCTCGGTCCGACAATTCCGCGCTCACGATGCACTGCAACCGGCGGAGCGACGTCGTCGACGTAGAACAGCTCGTGATGGATGCGATCCTTGGCAATTCCCAAGCCGGCCAGTACTTCCTGGGCGTCGTTGACCATCCCGAACGGACCACACAACCAGAAGCCGTCGACCTGGTCGCACGGAACGAGAGAGGTGAAGATCTCACGCAACCGGTCGGCGTCGAGACGGCCCGAGAACAACTCGACCTCGCGCGGCTCGCGAGAGAGGACATGAATAACGTCCAGGCGCGCACCGTACCGGTCCTTCAGGTCGGCGATCTCTTCGGCGAACATGACCGAACGGGTGCGCCTGTTCCCGTACAGCAGGGTGACATCGGCCTCGGGGTTCACCAGCAGTGTTGCAGCGATGGACAACATGGGCGTGATTCCGGAGCCCGCCGCGATCAGAACGTGCCGTCCACCCAATGCCGGATCGGCGACAAAATTGCCAGATGGGCCCTGGACGTCGATTCGATCCCCGGCCTTGACGTCTCGCACCAACCAGGAGGAGAAGAGTCCGTCTGCCACTTCGCGAACCCCCACCCGTGGAGACGCCCCTACCGGTGCACAGATCGAGTAGGAGCGACGGTGTTCGACGCCGTCGATCATCCGCCGCAGTGTCAGTGACTGCCCGGCGCCGAAGTCGAATTGATCGGCGATATCGGCAGGCACGTCGAAGGTGACGGCAACTGCGCCGTCGCACAGTGATTCGACACCGGCGACCGTCAACGGGTGAAATGGTTTGTTCCGGTTCGTCGTTGCGGTACTCATCTGTTCAGATCTCCTTCACGTGATCGAACGGCTCGAGGCAGTCGAGGCAGCGATAGAGCGCTTTGCACAGGGTCGCACCGAATTCCGAACTCAGTCTGGTGTTTGCCGAACCGCACTGGGGGCACAGGATGTCGCGCGGCTTGGCCGTCAAGGTCAAGGCGATCGGGCCGGAGGTGCGACGCGGCGCGGCCCCCGGCACCGAGTACCCGGCCGTCCGAAGTTTCGCGAGCCCCTCTTCGCTGATCCAATCCGAACTCCAAGGCGGCGACAGTTGAGTCTTGATCTGGACGCTGCCGTACCCCGCGTCGGTCAGCTTGTGCTCGATGTCGTCTCGCATCGTCGCCATCGCCGGACACCCGGAATAGGTGGGAGTGATTGTCACATAGACCAAGTTCGCTTCGACGTCGACCGATCGGATGACGCCGAGATCGGCCAAGGTCAACAGTGGCATCTCCGGATCCATCACCGAGGCGACGATCTCCTGCGCCGAAGAGACAGTAGCGGAAGAGACGGTAGCGGCAGTCACGGTCACCACACCCCTTCCGGATGCTCCCGAGCGACGCTCTGCATTTCGGCAAGAAGTAGCCCCAGTGCCCCGGTGTGCAGTCCGGCACGCCCGCCGCGGCCGCCGACGAAACCGGAGAAACGCGAAGGGGGCTCTTCCATTTCGGCTGCATGGAGGACCTGGGCAAGAACAGCGTCGAACTCCGGCCGAACAGTACGCGGATCCACTCCGACGCCAACTTCTGCCAAAACGAGTTCGTCCTGGGTGGGAACAAAGAGTTCGTCCACGAACGGGAAGATCTCGAGCAGGGCCGCGGCAGTCCGACGCTTGGATTCTGCCGTGCCGGCGCCCAACGTGACGACCCATCTTGCCGCGTAGTCGCGGTGGTAGGTCAGTTCTTTGACGCCTTTGTTCGCCACGGCCGCGAGGACCGGGTCCCGCGATGTGCGGAGCCGATCGAACAGCGCCAGCCGCCAGGTCGAGAACACGAGTAGCCGAACGACCGTGTGCGCGAAGTCGCCGTTGGCGAGCTCCACCAGTCTCACGTTGCGGAAACCGAACTGATCACGAAAGAAGGCAAGCGCATCTTCAGCCGGCACCGGCGACGTGTCCGAGATGAACGGAACGACAGTGGAATCGGCTGCTGCCGCGCGAGCCAGCAGCAGCCTGGCCTGTCCGATCAGATCCAGACCGACATTCGCGAGAGCTACCTCTTC